>JAAUTF010000557.1 GCA_012031775.1 Candidatus Altimarinota bacterium
GCCCTACGTCTACCCCGAGCGTAACCCCGAGAGCGTGCGCAGTCTGGCTATGCTCGGCTCTGCCGCTGCACGACGCCGAAGCAGTTTCTGGCGATCTATGGCGATGACACAACAGTTGATGCTGTCGAGATCGACCCGGAAATCATCGCGCTGGGCCGCGCCTACTTCGATATGCGCGATCTCGACCCGGCCTATCCGAACTTCGCCACCCACGCCGAAGACGCGCGCTACTGGCTGGCGACCAGCGAGCAGCGCTACGACGTGATCGGCATGGATGCCTATCACCAGCCCTATATCCCGTTTCATCTGACAACTGTGGAGTTCTTCAGCGCGGTCAAAGCGCGCCTCAATAAAGGTGGCGTGGCGGTGGTGAACGCGGGGCGACCGGCGAGCGGCGACGATCGACTCGTTAATGCGCTGGCCTCGACGATGCTGGCGGTCTTTCCGCAGGTCTTTGTCATCGATACACGCTTCTCGAATGCGCTGCTGATCGGCGTTCCGGAAACTGTGGGCGATGGCGCGGCTAATTTTGCCGCCAACGCGGCGCGTATGGACATTCCAGCGTTGCAACTGGTGATGTACTGGGCGCAGAACGAAGGTCGCTACGGGCCGGTGCGCGAATTTACCGCCGATCAGGCGCGCTATACTCCGTTCACCGACGATCATGCGCCGGTCGAGTCGCTCATCGACGGCTTGATCTTCTCCGAGGCAACAACGCCCTAGGGGCCGACTATGTTCGACCCCTACGGCGTTCCTGTCATTGAAGCCATACCTTGTAACTCACGCCTCAACTGGTTCGTACCTGAGCGCCGGGTTGTCGAACTCACGCAGCCGCCATGTGCCTGGCGCACGTTCCAGCGCGATAACCAGCAGCCGCCCCTCGCGGTTGAGCGTCGCGGCCTGCTCGGCGTCGGGCAGCCATACGCTACCCACCGAGGTACGACTCTTACCGGTGGGGATCACACAATCGAGGTAGGCACCGTTGATTGTGCCGGCGGCGTCGCGCGAAACACGCATACCCATAATATGTGCCGGAACGACAACGCCGTAGCGCAGCAGGCGGTAATCTTCCCAGGCACGTCGCGCAACATCCCACGAGATGTTAGGATGCGCAGCGCCACAATTGCCAGCAGAATGATCCAAAGCCAGGAGCCGACCTGTAACACAGCCATCGCTCCTGCCGCCACGATTGTCCCGACCACGAGCGGATCGACATAGCTGCGCAGCGGACGCTCAAGCAGATATTCGCCGAGCAAGTTGGGCAAGAACAGCGGCGGCAAGCGGCGCGGCGGCATGTGATCGAGCAGATGATGTTCAATAAGGTTGAGAACAGCTGGCACAACGATCCTCGATGCGACGACGAAGCGGTTTTCTACGACTCATTGTAGGACAGCCGCATTACGACCGCAAGGGGACATTGGTACGGTGTGGGGTGGCAGGAGTCAGGCGTCAAAATATCACCCGCATCCGACGGCGAAGTTCCGCGCATGGGCGCAGCGCGTGCGCCCCCCACCGGCGCACGCGCTGCGCCTGCATCACCGTAAATTCAACAGATACAGCCATCCAAGACGTGCAACCCGGCGTAGGCGGCGTGGCCACCGCTGCCAGGGCCAGGCGCGGCGGTCGGCGTTGTAGTCGAGATGCAGTTGATCGAGCGTACGTAGCAGCCCATACTGAACATGCGCGCGCGCTCCGAGCAGGTGCTGACGCCCCCATTCATCGAGTGCATCGAGCGCTGCCTGCGCGGCGCTCTGAGCCGCTGCCAATTGCTGTTTCGGGGCCTTGCGTTGCGCAAGCACAAAAAGCTCCTGGCGCGCGGCCAAGTAGCGCAGGCGCAATGATGCAAGCTGCCATTCGGCGTATTCGGCACTCAAGTGGTCGTTGGCAGTGTGGGCAGCGGCGAGAATAGCCGGCCACTGTGCCGCCCCAGTTGCCAAAAGCGCATTCGCCGTGTGTAATTGGTCGAGGCGAAACTCGCTGCTTGGTCGGGGTGCCATCATGTAATCGAGCACGTCGGTGGGTGGATCGACGACAATTTTAAGCCCACGTGCTGGCTGCTGCCTCGTGGTGGATGGTTCGTCGGCGCTTTTTGCTGGCGGAAGGCGTGTAGGTACCTCATCGACGCGAAAATCCAGTGCAGGTTGCCAGGCCTGTTCCAGTAGCGTGTAGGCGGTGCGTAGCACCTCGGGGCTGCGAGGCGCACGCACACCGGTGTATGTGCTCAGCAGCGTTTCAGGGTGCTGATCGGGATCCCAGGCTAGCCTGGCGAAGAGATAGGCGTTGAGTGGCGCAACCAGATACGGGCGATCAGCGGTGAGTAGCGCTTGTACACTGTGAACGCCGACAGCGCAGTAGTGCCGCAGATCGGCGCGCAGTGTGGTGGCAAGCGGCGGGATCGTCGATTTAAACAGCAGCCCGTCGAGGTAATATTCGAATACCCGTGTATTGCCGCCGCGCCCAACAGCCTTAAATGTTGCCAGGTTTGCCGCCAGTTCGGCGGCATACTGGCTATTCACCGCGCTGTACGAGTCGCCGATGCCGTAGGCATAGGAACGTGGGCGCGGCGCATAACAAAGCGCGACGTTCGCGTGCGGCACAGTGCTCGTAGGCGCAGCGGCGGTATCGTGATACGCCAGATACGCTACCGACGCTGTTCTGCGCTGCTCGGCGAGGGCTTCAGCAACCGCGTTGGTCGCTAGCAGCGCCTGATCTGAAGCCGAGAGACCAGCACAGCGCTCGCAGCCACACCAGCCGCCGCCGCGCAGGTCGTCGGCCCAGAGATGATAGACATCGGCTTCGGGGAAGGCGGCGAAAAAGCGCGCCGCGTTTATTTTTAGTAACTGCAGCGCGCGCGGGTTGCTCGGGCAGAAGTTGTAATCTGCTGTGCGCTGTTTGCCATCGAAGCGAAAAAGATCCGGATCGGCGGCGAAAAGCTGACGCGGTATGAGGGCGCTAAGCCCGTGACCGCCGAGTTCGAGCGTCATCCCGCGTTCGCGCAGCAGGGCAGCAACGTACCACGCCGCCGTCGCCACAGGCTGAGGCGACACGCGCCGAGCGCAAGACGCTGCGGTGTCGTGTGGATAAAAATCGTATTGAGGCGGTTGCGTGCTGCCCAGATGATCCAGGCTTCGGCCTGAGCGAGAAAAAAATCGTGGCCGACAGTAAGGCAGCGCCCGGCCAGGGCTGGTCGCGCCGCAGTGGCCTCATCCGGCAGCACAAGTTGGTCGTAGCGCGGGAGTTGCTCACCGGCCAGACCGGGCGAGACCCAGCGACAGCCGAGCGTTTCAAGCAAGTCATAGACCGCATAAAGCAAGCCACGTGGCCCGTCGCCGCGTAAGGTGAGGCCGAGGGGATCGCTCACGCGCACGAAACTGTCACCGTGCTCGCCGTGATGCAGCCGGATACGATGAGTGGCACTATTGCCGACAATGGCCAAGGCTGGCCCACCGATACGTTGGAGTGTGCGCCGCAGCTCCTCGGCAGCAAAGCGCGCCACCGGGTGATCGCCCACAAGCTCGATCTGCCAGGCGGCATTTAACTGGAGTTCACGACGCTCCGCAGGCGGAACCGGATGGCTGCGTGTACGCACAAAAACTTCCTTTACAAGCGATTGTGCGCATTATAGCATTCTGTGTTTATGAGAGCACAGAGCACAGAGCTAATTCTTCTTTGCGCTCCGGTTCTGTGGTTCTGTGCCCTCTACAGTTTGCGCGACGTCCTCAAACCATCAGCGCCGCGAGATCAGCACGCCGGTTACGATCAAAATGGCACCCAGGCCTTGCAGCGGTGTCGGCAATTCGCCAAGCACAGGCCAGGCTACCAACGAAGCGACGAGCGGAATAGCGCAGCCATAGATTGCGGTGCGATTGCTGCCGACAACACGCACACTGTTGTTCCAGAGCACATAGGCCACCACCAGGCCAAGGAGCGACGCATAAGCCAGCCCCGCCCAGGCATTGATATCGATCGTTGCCCAGCGCACGCTGAGTAACTCGGGCGTTGCAAGCAACAATAGGCCCGGCACACCGGTGACCATAGTCATCGCGGTGATGCGTAATGGCGAAAGCTCACCGCCGAGCGTGCGCACACCGAGCGTGTAGTACGTCCAGCAGATCGCTGCGCCAAGCGGCAGCAGGTCGCCGATCAGGCGCTCGGGGGTGAAATTCAGGCCGCGTGCGCTCAGCACTAACACTACGCCGCCGATCGCCATGCCGATGCCGATCAGAATGTTGCGCGTCAGCTTCTCGATGCCCAGAGCGGCACCGGCAAACGCCACCAACGCCGGGGTTGTGGCGATCATCAACGAGCTATTCGCGGCTGTTGTCATACTCAGGCCCACCGTGAAGCAGAGCTGATAGAGCGTATTGCCGATAATACCCATCACAACGAGTTTGCGCAACACACCAGGCGGGTAAGCGATCGCACCCTCACGCCAACGCATCAGCAGGTCAAATACGCCGGCGAC
>JAAUTF010000558.1 GCA_012031775.1 Candidatus Altimarinota bacterium
CCGGGGCGGGCAGCGGCGGCCGGCCCGCCAGCTGTCGCCGCTGATACTGTAGACCCAAACGCGGTTGATCGAGGGGCCAGGGTGATTGCCAAGAAACCCGCCGATGAACCAGATCGCATCGCCATCGCGGACAAGTGGCGTGTGAGTGAGCGCCTCTGGCATATCGCTGATGCGTCGCCAGGTATTGTTTGCCGGGTCGTACGTATCGGAGCGGGCTGTGGCCTGTAGAGCAGAATTAAAGCCGCCGAAAACATAGAGTTTGCCTTCAGCAGCCAGGCCAAGCGCCTCGGAGCGTGGGATAGGCGAATTAGCGCGTGTCGCCCAGCTGAAAAGCTGCGTATTTTGCGCTCGTGCCGCCTGACGGCTCAGACCGAGCCCGACGAAGAGAAACAGACAAAGGGCGGCCAGCGTGAGCAGATGGATACGACGCGTAAAAAGATGTAGCACAGCCGATGGCATAGGGCCTCCTGCACAACTTGTTTGCAGAGCTAACATGCACCCACGCTGGCGCGAGCATCCGTCGCGATAGTGCAACGGGTAGAACGGCGGTTATAATCACGGCTATGGGCTTCGTCGCCATAGGCACCCGCTACAACACTTTACAATAAGGGAATGAACAACTGATGATCGCTCTTTCAAACGACCAGCAGCGAGAAATTACCACACTTGCAGCACGCTACAGCACGCCGCGCTATGTCGAGGTAGAACTCGCCGAGGGTTCCTTTGAGCCGCTCAGCAGCCGCGCGCGGGTCAGCGAAGTATGTATGGTTATTCGGCGACAGAATCAGCAGATCCTTGTCTTTCGCAAAGATTTTTACCCGAGTGGTGTGCTGCGTCTGCTTACAGGCGGTATCGAGGCAGGCGAGCAGATCGAAACCGCCTTACTGCGCGAAGTCGCCGAAGAAACCGGCCTCGACGTACATATCGAGCGCTTCCTGGCAGTGGTTGCATACCGTATGCCTAGCACAGCGCTTGGCCATAACGATTTTCTCACCTTCGCCTTTTTGCTCCAGGAACGCGGTGGCACCTTAATGGCTCACGACCCACACGAGCGGGTCGAATGCTTCGCCGATGTGGCACCGGCCGCATTGTATGAGCTTGCCGCCGTGCTCGATCGGCAGGACGACACGATCGACGACGCGATCGACGGCAGCTGGCAGCTCTGGGGGGCGCTTTCGCGCCGTGATCCATCGTATTGTCGCCGCAGCACTTATCGAAAGCCCTTGACAGCGCGTTTACATGCTGTTACAATTCCTATGAAATTAAGAAATGACGCGGCGTGGAGCAGTGGCAGCTCGTCGGGCTCATAACCCGAAGGTCGTAGGTTCGAATCCTGCCGCCGCTACCAAAACAAAGGCCATCCAGAATATCTGGATGGCCTTTGGCATGTGGGCAGATCAACACACGTCCATCCACATTGATGCTAAAATACTCTTCTGTGAACTGTCAGGGTTAGCTATAACCTACACCGAGAGGAAAAGCATGAGCAGCCCGCAGGTTTTGCTGCGTGTCATGCTGGCCTGTGCCCCAGACGACGTGATTGCAATGCGTGATCTGGCGCGCCGTTTACGCCAGGAGCGTATGCAGCCCTGGTTATTGAACGACGATGCGCCCGCAGGCGTGCCGATCGAACGTGCCTTACGCGCCACCCTGCCCACGTCTGACGTAGTCTTGTGTTGCATCAGCCCGGCCCCACTTAAACCGCACGACGCTCTGGCCGAAACGTTTGGCGTGTTGGCGACGCTAGAGCCGCAGCCACGTCGCCTGGTGATCGGCGTGAAATTGCAAGATTGTAGCACGCCAGCCGCGCTAGAAAAGGTTCCGGCGATCGACTTGTTCGCCCCACGCGGCTATGAGCGCCTGATGCGTACACTCTGGGCGCATATCGCCAGCTTGCGCAAGACAAGCCGTAGCCCCCAGCCAGCGCCACGGACGAAGAGCGCCGAGCCCACCGAGCCGCATGGACGCATCGCGCTCCCGCTGCTCCAGACGCAGCACCAGATCGAGCGTTTTGGGCGTGGTGTGGCGCACCGTGTCTGGATGCTCGACCGACGTTTCGCGCTGCTCAGCGGCGGCGGTGGCGCGCTGCTCGCCGATCTGATTCAGGGCGAGGTGCGCTGGGAAATCGACGCCCCAACACGCAGCGCCAGCTTCGATCAGCGCCGTCGCTGGTTAGCCCTCGGCGCAACCGGGCGCTTCAGTATCTGGGATGTGCATGCCTTACGTCTGCTCAACGAAGGCGAAAGCGACGCTGGCCCATTGACGGCGCTGGCATTTCACCCGATCGAGCCAATGCTGCTGAGCGCGAGCAGCGACGGCGCGATGACACTGTGGCGTATGGCAGACAGAAATACGATGCAAGCTCTGGCATCGTTTCGCGCGCACCAGGCAGCCGTCACCAGCCTGGCCTTCTCGCCCGACGGGCGCTATTTCGCGAGCGCTGCAACCGACCGCAGCATACGGCTCTGGCGTACGCTTGACCGCAGTGTAAGCCAGGAGTTTGACGATAGCAGCGTTGTCGAGCAGCTAACGTTCACCCCCGATAGCCAGCAACTCGTCGCCGCCGCGCGTAATCGCAGTGTGCGCGTGTTTAGCTGTGCCGATGGGCGACTCCTACACACAATCGCGGAGCCACATACCAGCGCGGTCGAAGCACTCGCACTTACAAGCAGCGGCGAACTTGGTGCCAGCGGCACCAGCAATGGCACATTTGCGCTCTGGGATGTGCGCAGCGGACAGGTTCAGGCACGCCTGCAAAGTGCAGCCAAAGGTGTTAGCGCGCTAAGCTTTGCCCCGACGGTACAGAATTGGCTGTGCTGAACAACGACCAGCGCCTCCAGATCTGGTCGCTGACACGTGGGACTGCACATACCGATCTTGTGCTGCACAACGCCGCTGTGCTCACGGCAAGTTTCAGCCAGAACGGGCGGCAGTTGGCGCTCGGCATGCGCGATGACAGCAGCACGATCTGGTCACTCGGCAGCAACCAGAGCCCGGCTCAGCGCTTTGAGAACCAGGGCGCACCGGTGGTCGGCGTGCATTTCGCCGAGCAAGACGCTGTGCTGCTCAGCGTCACCACCGCCAGCGTCTTGCGGCGCGATCTGCTACGCGAGGGCAGCGGCACCCTGGCCCGCCTTGTCGGCGGTGCGACGCGGCTGGTAGCGTTTTCGCCTGATGGCGTTTTTCTGGCGGGCAGCGCAGGCGACGACGGCGTGCAGATCTGGCGGATTGGCGAGATCTGGAACGAAGGTGCTCATCAGCCTTGGCAGACTGTGCGCAACACCGGGCGGCTGCATAACCTCAGCTTCTCACCAGACTCGCAGATCCTCGCGCTTGTCTGCGAAAGCGGCATCCGCCTCTGGCAGCGGGTCGATCCACAGGCGGTGCGCGCAGAACTAGTGGTAGCCGACCCCAATGCACAACGTGCGGCCGTCGACCCGCACGGCACGTGTATCGCCTGGAGCGACGCGCTGGGCCGCCTCTTGCTCAGCAACGTGAGTAACGGGCAGCTTGTGCAGACGATCAGCAGTGGCGGCCCGGCGATCCACGCGCTTTGCTTCGCCCCCGATGGCAATCGCCTGCTGGCCGGGCGGCGCGACGGGCGAGTCGAGATCTGGTCGCTCAACGAGACGGGGGGGGCGGCTAGCCGCGATGAACGTCGGCGCAACCGCAGCACGCGGATTACGAACTTGAACGAACTGAGCGCCGGGCTCCGCCGTGCCCCGCGGCTTACCACAACACTCGAAGCCCACGCGGGCGCGATCGAGCAAATTGTTTTTCATCCCAGCGGTGAAGCTTTTGTAACTGTATCCAGCGACGGCACTGCGCGGCTGTGGCGAGCGTAGGGGCGCAGCGTGCTCAACCCCTACGCCCGCCACCGTTAGATTTTGCCAAGGGCGGCAAGCACACGCTCGGGTGTGATCGGCAGCGCATCGGGCCAGATGCCAATGGCCTGGTGAATCGCAGCGGCTACCGCGCCGGGCAAGGGCACCAGTGGTAGTTCGGCAACACCGCGCGCGCCATAAGCCCCTTCGCGCGCGGCGTGCTCTAAAATCAGCGGCACGATCAGCGGTGGAACATCGAGCGCGGTCGGCAGCAAGTAATTGCTGAAGTGCGGCGTGATCACCTGGCCCGCGCGCATCTGGTAGTGCTCCATCAGCACATAGCCGAGCCCCTGCACAACACCGCCTTCGATCTGGCCCTCGACCTGCTGGCGGTTGATGGCTTTGCCCACATCGTGAGCGCTGATCACGGTTAATACACGCACCAGGCCGGTGTGTATGTCGACTTCCACCTCCACAGCCTGAGCGGCATAACCATAGGCGTAGTTCGGCACACCTGCTGTCGTCTGCGCATCCAGCGGCGTGGTACGTGGCGCGCGGTATTGCACTGTGGCCCGCGCTGGGCGCTCCTCGTTCTGCCACTCGCGCCGAGCGGCCTGCGCCGCGTCGTA
>JAAUTF010000559.1 GCA_012031775.1 Candidatus Altimarinota bacterium
GGAATCATAGAAAAATGTAGCGCTGCAGGAGTTGCATCGCAACTCCTGCAGCGCTACGTATTCAACACCTCACCTACCGCACGCTCGATCTTGACTTCATCGTCCTGCGTTTCGAGCGGGTCTTTGCGCAGACGATGGCGCAGCGCCAACAAAGCGATACGGCGCACATCTTCGTCGGTGACTTCGGCGCGGCCTTCGAGCGCGGTGAGCGCCGTGGCAGTGCGGCTCAGCGTCAGCTCGCCGCGATGGCCATCGATCGCCAATTTCACACAAAGCTCGGCTATCTTGTAGAGCACCGCGTCGGGCAGTTCCACCTCGGGCAGGCGCTTCTGCGCACTTTTGATCTGGCGCTGCAGCTTATGCTGCGCCTTCTCCCAGCTTGCTGTAAAGGCAGATGCATCGGCATCGTAGGCGCTGCGGCGCTTAACGATCGCGACGCGCTCGGCAACATCCGTGATCGTTGTGATGCGCGCGTGTAAGCCAAAGCGGTCGAGCAACTGCGGGCGCAGGTCGCCTTCCTCGGGGTTACCGCTGCCCACCAGCACAAAACGTGCCGGGTGGCGAATGCTGATACCCTCGCGCTCGACAACGTTCACACCGCTGGCCGCCACATCGAGCAGCACATCGACGAGATGATCTTCGAGCAGATTCACTTCATCGATATACAGAAAGCCGCGATTAGCTTTCGCCAGCAGACCGGGCGCAAACGACTGCACACCCTGTGTGAGCGCGCGCTCGATGTCGAGTGTACCGCAAACACGATCTTCCGTTGCGCCAAGCGGTAGATCCACCACCGGAACCGCGATCGTCGCCGCCATCGCTTTGCGCGCAGGGCCATGACAATGCGTGCAGAGGCCAGCCGTCTTCTCGGGAATACAGGCGTACGGGCAGCCGGGCACCGCCTTGATCGGCGGCAGCAATGCGGCCAACGCACGCACCGCCGTAGACTTGGCTGTGCCACGATGGCCCATCACCATTACACCGCCAATGGTGGGGTTGACCACACACAGCAGCAGTGCGAGTTTCAGTTCGGGCTGACCGACAATAGCGGCGAAGGGAAAGGGCGGGGGGGGCAACAGCGGGCGAACGACCGTTGGAGGAAGGAGCCGTCTGCTCCTCAAGCGCATGTGTCGTCATAATATCGTTTGTGCTGCTGTAGCTTACTGTACACGAACCACAGCAGCACAAAATCTGTTAGCGCAAGATCTCTTTTGGTTCTGAACCGAGCGTCGCCTCACGACGCCCAGTGCGCAACCGCCGCGCAAACGCGGTGATGTTGGTGTAAAAAAACCCTACCAACAACCCCACCACCGTCAAAATCAGCGACGCCCAGCATACCAATGCCGGCGTGAGCGGGCCGATCATCTCCGTTGCCTGACCATATTCTACCGGCATCGTTGTGCTCCTCTTCAAGCGCAGCACGCTGCGTCATGAGCCCTCTTTCGCCTTGGCGGCAAACGATGGCATTATCACTTCACGCATTTTTTGTGGATCGATACGAAAGTTCTCAATTAATTCTACCACATATCGAAAGTGATGCCGGGGGATCGAAACAAACATCTCGCCAGGATCAAGGCGGTTATGCATACGCCCACCGCCGTCGCCGATAGCAAAGACGCTGTTCTTTGTGTGATACGGCGCAGCAAAGATCGATGAGCAAGCGCTTGCGCCGAGCTCACCCACCGGGAACTGGCCGCTGCGCACACTTGCGGCACCGGCGATCTGCATTGCGCGCTGCGGGTCGACGACACAGATCAAGAGATCGACATGCACGCCGTCCGGCACTTCGTCGAGCGGTGCAGCAGCTAGCGCCCGAATGCTACCATTGGGCAAGCTGTAACTTTGCTGCTTGTTGCAGCGCGCCGCTTCTGGCGTATAGAAGCCCTGCGCATCGGTGAGGTAACCGCCCTCGGTAATGTACGTATCGGCGTCGGGCTTAAAACCAAGATGATACTGGCCCACCCAACAATCGTGGTTCTCCGGGTCGACATAGATCTTGCGGCCCTGCTCGGCAGCACGCACGATGCCGCAGGCCACGATCTGTACCGGTTCGTAGCCGGGCGGCGGCCCGTCGCTGCACCACGTCACCGCCACCGGGCGACGCTTGACGCGCATCTTTTCCAGCAGCAGCGTGTTCAGGTATTTGAGGTCGGGGATGGCTTCTGGTTCGCTCATGTTTTATCTCTTTAGGTATGCCACAACGGGTTCGCCAGCTCGGGGCTTAACGCCGATGTTGCGACAAAACTTTCGCACCAGCACCAGTAAGAGGCCACAAACCATTCATAGAGTGATTTCATCAGTTCCTCATATGGTAATGTGCGGTATGCCGTGAGCGAAGCGTACGGCATACCGCACATACCTATCTATACATCGGGCTGCCAGGCCGCCGCAGATCGACATAGCGATATGGCTCGCCACTCTTCTGCAGCGCGGCCAGGATGGCCAGCTTGCTATCGAGCTCGCTCTCGTTGCCGAAACAGACCGTCGTGTTACCGTCGATGGTTAAGGTCATGCCCTTCTTTGGATCCTGATTGGCCTCGGTGACATACAAGCCCAACTCTTTGGTAAGGCGGCTGACGACGCGGGTCGTCTCCGGATCCATGGTCGGGCTGGCCACCGCATGCGTCATCAGGCCAAGCTCGATGGTCGGGATGACACGTACCTTTGCACCGCCAAACAATTCGTCGGAGTTCGCCCCTTCAGGCACAATGTCTGGCTCTTCAGCGCCAAAGACGCTGAGAAACTCGTTGTACTCAAGCGGATGGACATTTGCCATAGTCACTGGCGGCGTGGTGCGCGTGATAATCTGGCGCGCCAGATCGTCGAAGATCGCATCGAAGCGTGGCTCGGTTAATGCGAGCTTACAAGCATCGGCCAATTCGCGCACTGTGCGGTCGAGCGGAATGCTGGCCAGCACCGGCAGCCCCATACGCTCGGCGAACCGCGCCGCCACCCCACTACCATCGTCGCGATTGACGATCAGACCGATCAGCTTGGTGCTTCCGCCCATGCTGGCAAAGTACTTTGCTGCGCTAGCAATATTGTTCGCCGCATAGAGGCTCTGGCGGTCGTTGCCACAGAGAATGATCACCTCTTCGGCCAGCGAGCGCGAGAGCGGTGTAGCAAAGCCACCGCAGACCACATCGCCCAGGAAGTCCATCACCACATAATCGAGCGCCCACTGGCTCAAGCCGAACTTCTCCAGCGTATCAAAACCAAAGGTGATACCGCGACCACCGCAGCCGCGCCCAACCTCGGGGCCACCGATCTCGCAGCCATACACCATCGCCGCGCCATCCATGATCTGCGTCTTGAAGATCACGTCTTGCACTGCCAGCTGCTCCTCGCGCCCGGCCTCTTTAAACTCACGCCAGGTGTCGCCCAAGGTCGGTAGGCTTACACCGCCGAACAGCGCATTGCAACTATCGTGTTTTGGGTCGCAGCCCAACTGCATCACCCGGTTACCCAGCAAAGCCAGTTTGCTCACCAGGTTGGTAGTAAAAAAACGACTTGCCCATCCCACCTTTGCCATAGACGGCGAGCATACGTGCATGGGTTGAACCAGCCTTCTTCGGGTTGGCAGGCATTGGGGACTCCTTGAAGCAAAGGAACAAAGGAACGAAGGAGCAAAGGAACAAAGGAACGAAGGAGCAAGAAAGCTACTCTTTATCCAGCGAAGCTTTGTTCTTTTGTTCTTTTGTTCTTTTGTTCTCACGCCTTCGGCCACTCAACAACAATCTTCAAACAGCTCGGATCTTCAAATGCCAACCGGTAGCCGGCCTGAATGCGTTCGAGCGGCACACGATGCGTCAGCAGGCCGCGCACATCGAGATCGCCCGCAGCAAGCATATCGCGGCGCGCGGCAGATCGCCGTCGGCACCGAACTGCCATTCGCGGGCCACGAGAATCTGCGCCTCGCGCATAAACACCGGCGCATACGGGATATTGATATGGTCGTAGAAGCCAAGCAACACAATTCTGCCGTGGTTCGCGAGCAGCGGCAAGGCCCCGGAGAGCGCCGTCATTGCGCCAGTGGCCTCGATCAGCACATTGATATTCGACGCGCTGATCGCCTCATCGAGCGACTCTTTAGTTATATCGATGATCTGATCAGCCTGGGAAGCGCCAAGCCGCACCGCCACCCGGTCGACGACGGCCACATGCGCGGCACCGGCGAGGCGTGCAAGCCGTGCGGCGAGCTGGCCAACAATACCCTGGCCTAACACAAGCACGCGATCACTATGTCGGATCTGGGCTACGTTCACGCCATGCAGCGCAGTTGCTGCCAGCGCAAGAATCACACCCGTCTCCGGATCGACACCGTTCAGCGGCACGACCCGCTCGGCTTCCACGCTCAAAAATTCGCTCTGACCGCCCCAGGCCGGGTTCACCCGCGGAAACAGCGCGCCCCGCCCACCGTGAGACCCACTGGCC
>JAAUTF010000560.1 GCA_012031775.1 Candidatus Altimarinota bacterium
ACCTACCCAAGGGCCAGCAGGCCACTGTGCCCCTCAGTTCCTTGCTGCGCGAGGAAGATCTGAGCTGATGGGCATCTGGGAGTGGCTCCGCGAATCGATCGATGCTGACGTGGCGGCGGTCTTTCAGACGCTCGAAACCGACGATCCGCAAGATCTTGCCTCCACCGCTATCACTGTGCGTCAGCAGGGCGAGCTCGCGCTCAGCGGCGGCAACATCCACCTTACGCCGCAGCGGCGGCTCAAGCTGGTGCATGCTGTGCAGCAACCGCTCGGACGACCTGTATGGCGGCGGCTGAATGTGTTGCGCCCGACTGGGGCCTCAGCGGCGACCTTCGACGGTGAGGTGCAGATCCACCGCGCGAGCACCGCTAGCGTTGCGCTGCACGCCCGCTGGGAGGAAGACGTAGACGCGCTGAATGAGCCGGGGCCGCGCGCCGGAAGAACGAGTTGGTTGTCGTAGATATGCCGCTGCCCGGCTTCACCGACCGCCCGCAGGTTGCGCCGTTCACCGATCTTGAAGTCATGGCTGGCGGCAAGGTGGTTGCCCAGTACGTCACCGCAGACGATCGGCTCGTTTTTAAGAATGGTGCCACTCCAACCCAACAGTTCGGCGACAAACGCCATCGCACGGTGCGCTATCGCACGACGAGCACCTCGCGTTTCCGCGAGTTCTTCCCCGCCAACGCGCCCGGCGGCTTCACCCGCGAGAGCGATGAGCTGATCGTCACTATCCCGAGTAGCGCCCGGCCAGCGCCGCCACGCCTTGCCTACGCCCTGCCCACTTTCCAGTACTTCCGCCAGCCCGAGGCAACCTGCTGGCAAGCTCGCGCAGTGGCTCGGTGCGCGTCTACTTCGAGCGCCCGTGGTTCTCCTCCGGCGATGGCGAACTGCTGGCGGTGGTCTACGCCGAAGGCATCCTCGACAACGACCGCATCAAGCGCATGCGCCCCTTCGTTACCCTCGCTGGCGGCGACCCGACCATGCTCGGGGCCGACACTATCTTCGGTATTAACCCGCCATTCACCGGTGTTCGCGTCAGCGATCTCACCCTCGATGGCGCACCCGAGCAAGTCAAGATCCACGCCGTGCCGGTGGAGTTCGACGCCGAACGTAAGCTCTGGTCTGCCGACCTCGACTTTTTTATCGCCGCCAATGATCTCAGCGCGAACCCGCTCGTTCGACTAGCACTGGCCCGCTATCAGCCGAACGCGCGCCCGAACTGCGAACTCTCGCGTGTGGTGCTGGCCGACTTCGTGCAGCTGCCGAACCAGCGTAGTGCGGTAGCGACCTTCGATCCCTACGACCCGTCCGTGGTGCGCCTAGCCGTCGCCGGGGTCACCCACAAGACCAAGACCAACGCGCTTGGCGGCGCGCTGTCCGACCGCACGCAGATCGAGGTTTCGGTTGAGATGCGCCTGCCGCATATCGACGGTGAGCTCGGTTGGACACCGGCCCCGCCGAGCCTGGCCGCGATCAATGAGCAGATCGACAACCAGGGCGTGGCGACTACCGCCATCTGGGCGGGGACGATCACCTTGCCCAGGGAGCGCAAGCCGGGTGACTTCCGGCTTGTTATCCGCGAATTCGAGCGCTACATCGACGACGCAGCCGTCGCCGAGCAAGGCATAGGAGCATCCCTGCGGCCCGGTCGGCTGATCTACGCCGAGATCTTCGAGGTCTAGTTGCCCATTTGCATAAAGGCGTATGACTATGCGCATGTGTCGGCAGCGTAACTGCCAACACATGCGCACAACTATTACCTATTCCCCCTGGCCGCTACTCACGCGTGACGGCAGATCGTAGAGGATACGTAGCACCAGATCCTCTGGGTAGTTGCCGAATTTCTTCCCGAAGAGATTCAAGCCGCGCACGTTGCGTGCGTCGGGCTTAATGCCGATCCGCACCGCGATGCCTTGCTGGCGCAGCTGCAACTGGCTCAGCGTTACATCCGAGATCTGCATACCGTCGACAAAACTCCCCACCGTATTGACCTCCCAGGTCTTCCGATAGCCGAACTGCGAGTCGATATCTAGCCACCACGACGGTGTCAGCGCACCACGTGTGCCACCCAGATCGCCCGGTGCTGTCCAGGTGCCAAGCTCGACATCGTTGACCCAAACGCTAATATCCGAGGGCCAGTCGGGGTTGTTGGTGGGTGCCTCCGAGCAGATCTCCATGCGCAGTTGCAAGGCGGTCGGGCGGGCACCGGCGGGCACGCGTGAGGGAAAACGATACTCGACAAACCCGTGCCGAAACCAGAGGATCTGGGCGTTTAAGCGTTCGGGCTCAAGAAAACTCGTCGGGTCGTCGATCATGCCAATGATGGCCGCCTCAGACGCGAGGCCACAGGTCGGCGCGACATCGAAGTTGACGTAGGCCCCGATCGGCATAGCAACTTCGACGACGGTGCCAGCGTGTGGTTCCAGCGGCGGCAGGGTCACAACGATCTGGTCGAAACGGCGCGAGCAGATCTTCTGTACCCCACGGCTCGCCGGCTGGATCTCGGTGTAGATCAGCCCGGCTTCCTCCAGTGCTTTCACATGCATAGTCGCGTTCGACTGCGGGATGTCGAGCATTTCGGCAAGTTGACTCACCGAGCGTGCTTCGGTGCCCAGCAGCTGCAACAGGCGGATGCGCCACTCCGAGGCTAGTGCCTTCAGTACCGCTACCGCTTCGTCGTTGACCGCGCTTGCGTCCAGGTATAACGTTTTGCATGACTCATGGGCTTGTAATGCCTCTCTAGGCCCGTGGATGCCATTTACTGTGCTTCGTGACTATGCAGTATATCGTATGTATATATGTCTTTCAAGCGCGCGCTTGCTTTTCTTGTCACAAGCCATGGTTTGTTGCAATGGCATTGCAAAGGCAAACAAAAGGTTTCTTTGGACATATACACGCAAGTATCTTGACAGCTCTCGCTTTTTGTATTATATATATATTTATCAAATAAAGTATAAATCAAACATAAAAATATAACTCTATAGATGAAAGGTGCCAGGGCGAGTAAGCCTTGCCCGCGCGCCGTATATCGACCGATCCAGCACTTCGAGGTTCCTATGAATCATCACCACCCCAGACCGCAGCTCACGCGCCGCGCTGGCACGATCTGTGTGGGCCGTGGCAGTTCGCCTACGACGACGACGATCGTGGGTGGCACGAGGCCTGGCAGCTGCGCGCCGACGTGTTCGACCGCACGATTATCGTCCCCTTCCCGTTTGAATCGGCGGCCAGCGGCATCGCCGACCCGACGGCGCACCCGGTTGTATGGTATCGGCGCAGCTTCACCGTGGCCGATGTCGACCGCAGTGGGCGGCTGCTGCTCCACTTTGGCGCTGTCGATTACCGCGCGCAGGTCTGGGTCAACGGCCAGTTTGTCGCCACACACGAAGGCGGCCATACACCGTTTAGCGCCGATATCAGCACGGCACTGCTGGCTGGCGAGCAAGAGCAAATTCTGGTCGTCCGTGCAGAAGATCTGGCCGACGATCTGACGCAGCCGCGCGCAAACAAGATTGGCAGGCGCAGCCACACGCGATCTGGTACACACGTACCACCGGCATCTGGCAGCCTGTCTGGCTGGAGCCGCTGCCTACCTTGGCGATTAGTAGCCTGCGCTGGACGCCAGATGCTGAACGTGGCACCTTTGATCTTGAGGTGACGCTGAGCCATGTGCCAACGGCGCGGTTACAGTTAGCAGTTCAGCTGCACCTCGCCGGTGCGCTTGTTGTGGACGATTGCTACGAGTTGCGCGGCCGCACACTTCGGCGCACGATCGATGTTGCGAGCGAGCACGTGGCGATGGAGCGCGCGCGGGTGCTCTGGTCGCCCGAGCATCCTAATATTTTCGAGGCCCAGCTCACATTGCTCGCCGATGGCACGCCGCTCGATAGCGTGCATAGCTACGCCGGTCTGCGCAGCGTCGGGTGCTCCGCCAGTCACTTTCTGCTCAACAATCAGCCTTACTATTTGCGTATGGTGCTCGACCAAGGCTACTGGCCGGAGAGCAACCTCGCTGCGCCTAGCCCCGAGGCGCTCCGCCACGAGGTCGAGTTGATCAAGGCCCTTGGCTTCAACGGGGTGCGCGTGCATCAGAAGATTGAAGACCCGCGCTTCCTCTATTGGTGCGATCGGCTCGGCCTCGTGGTCTGGGGCGAGATGCCGAGCGCCTACCGCTACACTCCCACCGCCGCCGAGCGGCTGCTGCACGAGTGGGCCGCAGTCTTGTGCCGCGACTACAACCACCCCTCTGTCGTCACCTGGGTGCCGCTGAACGAGAGCTGGGGCGTGCCCGATCTGCAGCAGAACCTGGCACAGCAGCAGTTTGTGCGCGGGCTTTATCACCTCACACGTGCGCTCGATCCCACCCGCCCGGTGATCGCCAACGATGGCTGGGAGTATCTTGTCGGCGATATGGTTGGCATTCA
>JAAUTF010000561.1 GCA_012031775.1 Candidatus Altimarinota bacterium
AAGCCGGGCTTGAGGCCATCGGCGGCCGATGGACGTAGACTGTAGCGGGTTGTGGTTCCGGAAGGTAAAGGTGCGGTACTTGAATTCCTTCTGTCCGAAATAGGGGTAGAGGTCCGGATAGGTCTTGATGATGTGGATCGAGAGCGCCGCGAGTTCGCGCGCGTCGAGGTGCACCAGGGGTCGTGCAGGTCGTAGGAGAGGCCGTGCCGCTCCATGAGCGCGTAGCCGCCGGTCGCGCTATTGCGCATGTGCGTATTGCTGAAAGGCAAGCTGATGGCGCGCTCGCACTGACCTGCCCGCGCAACGAGCGCGCTTCCGCGAGGGCGATGTGCTGCTGCTTTCGCGCGGCGACCCCTTTTTCGAGCCGCGCTTCCTCGTCACGCTTGAAGTCGACGAGGAGACCGACCTGCTCGTTTCCACCGAGGAACCCGGCGTAACGATCTTCGATTTTGTGGCCCAGCCCGATGGCTGGGTGCTCGACGAGGGCTTCCTCGATTTCAGCGACCAGGTGTTGGCAGCGCTCGACGAGGCCGCCGACACCTTGGTCGGTCGCGAGCGCGTGCTGCCGCTGCTGATGGGCAACAGCCGACCACAGGCCGACGGCGATCGCTTGCACACGCCCTGGAGCGCGCACGGCGTGGGGCCTCAACGAGCAGCAGGCCGAAGCGCTCGCCCTTGCCTACGCCAGCGACCTGGCCTATCTCATTCAGGGGCCGCCCGGCACCGGCAAGACGCTTGTACTCGCCCGACTCGCGCAGCTTTTCGTCGAAAATGGCGAGCGCGTGCTGGTCACTGCCTTCACCCATCGGGCGATCGCCAATGCGCTGAATAAGCTTCACGAGTTAGCGCTGCGCCAGGACGCCGCCCCGGCAACAATTGTAAAGATCGGCCACCCCGCACGCGCGAGCGAATTGCTCGTCGAGAATTTCCCTACTTTTGACGCCTCACCGCTGCCCGATCTCGTCGGCAGCTACATCGTCGGCGCGACACCTTTCGCCACCCGCAGCAGCCGCCTGCGCGGTGTCGAATTCGACACGGTGATCTTCGACGAGGCCAGCCAGATCACGTTGCCGCTGGCGATCATGGCCATGCTTGCTGCCCGTCGCTTCGTTTTCGTTGGCGATCATCGCCAGCTGCCGCCGGTGCTAGCCACGCGCTACGGCGACGAGTTGCTGCGCGATTCGGTATTTGCTGCCCTGGTCGATCGTGGCTTCGACACGATGCTCGATACGACCTACCGCCTCAACGCCGAACTGGCTGCCTGGCCGAGTGCGAAGTTCTATGCTGGTCGCCTTCAGTCCGCGCCTGAGGCTGCGGCGCGACGGGTGGTGTATCGTCGCCCGCCGGAGCGATTCTCCGCCATCCTCGACCGCGAGGAGCCCAGGGTTTTCGTCGATCTCGGCCATCGCAACGCCACAACCCGCAGCGAGGTCGAGGCAAGCCTGGCTGTCGATCTCGTGTTGGAAGTGCTCGCCTGTGGAGTACCCGCAGCAGAGATCGGCGTGGTTGCGCCGTACCGCGCGCAGGGTCGCGCCATTCGCGGGCTACTGCGCAAGGCGCTGCCCGATCAACCGGAGCGCCGACGGGCAGTGGTGGTCGACACCGTCGAGCGGATGCAGGGCCAGGAGCGCGAGGTGGTCATCATCTCGCTGACAACCTCCAACGCCACGTTTGCTAGCGCGTTGGGCGATTTCCTGTTTCAAGCGGAGCGACTGAATGTGGCGATTACCCGCCCGCGCAGCAAGCTGATCATTCTGGGCAGCCGCTACCTGCTCGAAGCACAATCCGCCAATCAAGAACAACAGGAAGCCATCGACCTGCTGCGCGCGCTCCTCGCCGATTGTGCCGCGCGCGTGGTCGATTATCAGCGGTAGATTTTATGGCAAGCATGCTCCCCAACACACCGCTCGGCCTGCTCGCCCCGGAGAAGTTACGGGTCTTCCGCCTGTTGAAGCAGCTCCCCGACAGCTTCGTGGTCTGGCAGCGCTTGGCGATGGGCCAGACGGGCACCGATGCGGGGCCAGATTTCTGGGTGCGCCGTGAGGACGGGCGTTGTGCCCTGCTGACTGTATCAGCAGCGACGCTGGCCGAAGTGCGCCAGGCGCGTCAGGAAGCGCTCTTTGCGCCTGCATCGCGCCCGGGTGCAGCCGAAGAAGAAGCGCTCGCTCGCTTCTGGATAGCCTCATGCCTGAGCGAGACGGTCGGCCCACAAAAGCTTGTACCAGGCCTCGTTCTCTTCCCCGCTGTGCCAGAGGCCGATCTGGAGCTGGCCCTCGCCCCGGCACCCGCTGACATGAGTCGGGGCGCAAAGGAGAACCTGACGCCGGCAGCGCTCGCCGCCTGGCTCGATACAAAGCTGGGGCCACCGCTGAGCGCAGTGCAGCTCGACACGCTACGGCGCGCCTTCACCCCGGAGGTGATTGTGCCTGCTCAGCTCACCGTGTGCAAGCCGATCGAGCGCGCCACCGCAGTCGCCCTGAGCGATTATTTGCTCAGCTATAACCAGGAGCAGGTGCTCAAACACGACCTTGACCTTTCCGATGAGGCCGAAGCGGCCAGCGACAATCTGCGCCTCCAGCTCGTCAACGGCGTGGCCGGCAGCGGCAAGTCGCTCATTCTGCTCTACCGTGCCCGGCTGCTGCGCCAGTTCTTCCCGCGCAAACGACTGCTCGTATTAACCCACAATCGTCCGCTTATGCACGACCTCAAACGGCGCTACGAATTGCTCAGCGGCGATGATCGCGGTGTGGAGTGGCGCACCTTCCACGGCTGGTGCGCAAAGTATTGGCCAACGAGCGAGCCAGCGCCGCAGCGCATCGGCCTCGGCGCGCGACGCACCCTGATCGAGCGCATCTGGCAGCAGCATCTTGCCGATACGACGTTTTCCTCCGAGCTGTTGCGTAGCGAGATCGATTGGCTGAAAGATCGACTGATCACCACCCGCCAGGGCTACCTGGCAGCCGATCGCGCTGGGCGCGGCGTTGCACTGCGCGAGGGGATGCGTGGCCGTGTCTACGACGCCATCCACGCTTACCAGGAAGAACTCCAGCAGCGCGGGCTGGTCGACTTCGGCGATGTGCCACGGCGGATCTGGCGCGCGCTGCTCGAAGTTCCGGCAAGCTTCCCGCGTTACGATGTAGTCTTGATCGACGAGGGCCAGTTCTTCGCTCCGATCTGGTTCGAGATCGTCAAGCGCGTGTTGGCCCCGGAGCACGGCCAGCTGTTTATCGTCGCCGACCCGACCCAGGGCTTCCTCAAGCGCCGCCAGTCGTGGCTTGCGAGCGGGCTGAACGTGCGCGGCCATTCCCAGCGCCTGGAAAAATGCTATCGCACTACCCGCGAAATTTTGGCCTTCGCCACCCGCTTCTACCAACTGCGTCTGCCCGGCGACGACGAGGCGCATATCGCGGCGAACGTGGAACTGACGCCGGATGGCCTGCCACCGGAGGTGCTGGCGCTGCGTAGTGAGCAAGACGAACTTTTACGGGTCGTTAACGAGCTGCGCGCCTTAGTGGACGCAGGAGTAAAGCTGGAGCACATCCTGGTGATTCACGCCGATTGGCAGGGAGCGCAGCGGGCGCTGGAACGCTTACAAATGGAGTTCGGCGCAGCGCGGGTCGTCCATCCGAAAGAAGGTGCCGACGATGATCGCATCCGCGTCTGCCAGATCGATTCGGCCACAGGATTGGAGAGCCGATCGTCTTTTTGCTCGGCACCCACCGGCTGCTAGAGGCGGAAGACAGCCTACGCATCGCCGAGGAAGAGCGCGCCGAGCGCGTGCGCGACACCACACGCCGCCTTTACATGGCGATGACCCGCGCTGGCCAGCGGCTTGTGCTAACCTATGTCGGCGAGCCACCGGCTTTCTTGCAAGCTGTACCTCGTAATCTGTAGCCTGTAGCGGTGAGCAGGATGCGTGCGCTCATTGAAAAGTCCGTTCAGTCGAGGCGCTCTCGGCGTCTTCTGCGGTTCCCGCGAGACAGGAGACGCGAGACAGGAGACCGGGTGACACGGTGACCGGGTGAACAACAGAATCTCCGCGCCCTCCGCGTCCTCTACGGTTCAAATGCCCGGCCTCTGCGCTCGCTGCGATTCAAAAAACCCGGTCTTTGCGGTTTAGAACAGACACGACATGAACGAACGTCACAACGAGTGGAGCACGCTACGCCACGACTCAGTGCTGCACCTGGACGCGCTAGAGGCCGTGTTCACACGCCACGCCTTTGCACGCCACTGGCACGATTATTATGTGATCGGCCTGGTGGAGGAGGGCGCGCAGCGTTTCTGGTGTCGCCGCAAGACCTTGCTTACACCGCGCGGCGGGCTGATCGTGCTGATCCCCGGCGAGGCGCATACCGGCGAGGCCGCCGAGGCGAGCGGTTTCGCCTACCGAGCGCTGTACCCCAGCGCCGCGCACGTCG
>JAAUTF010000562.1 GCA_012031775.1 Candidatus Altimarinota bacterium
TCAGGACATTGGATGCACACTGCCGCGCAGTGTGAGGAAACGAGCACGCGCCGCGGCGATGCTCGCGGAAGTCAATGCATTCGAAAGAGAATATCGCAGCCGAAGCCCGCCATCAACTCGCCGCCTGGCCCGATTTCACCACCGGGTGCAGCCGAAAGCCGCCGGGTTCCATCCCGGCGGGCCGGACACCCTGAAGCGGACGGGTCACGCCCAGACACCACGCCCACAGCACACTGGCTGCGGCGTGCCCCGCCGCCTACAATCACCACCGGCCCGCCCATACCGCCGTGCGAGCCAGGGAACGATCGGCGCAGATCAGCGGCGGCGTCCTCCGCCTCGGCGCGGATGGCCTGTGCTTCTTTGATCGTCGCACGTAGGCGTTCCTCGCCGACGATCGGCAGCGTGATCTGGTCGAATGAGCGGCGCGTCGCGCGGAGGCGCTGTTCGGCCCGCGAACTACGTGGCAGCATACTGCGGTTCATGGTCAGCATTTGCTCGGCGCTCTCGATAGCGCTCCGTGTGCGTGCCAGTTCGCTATTGACCGTTGTGCGCAGTTGCTCTAGCTCCTGAAAGTCGGCGTAGGCCTGTGCATACACCTGAGAGGCCAGCTTCTGCAGTGCTTGATACGCAGCAAACGCCTTTTCCAGGGCAGCCCGGCGGCGTTCATCCTCGCTCGCCTCCGATTGCTGGATCAAGCCAAAAGCCTCCTGCGTCTGCTTTTGTACCAGCTGAATCTGCTGGCGGCTCGGTGGCTTAATGTCAGCCTCGTGCAAACCGACAAAGCTCACGATCTTCTTGACCTCAGCTGTCGCCAGTTGCTGTACATTCGCCACCTGCTTGCGTAGCTTTTCGATGATTTCAGCCTCACTGCGCGCGCCAACCAGGGCTTCATCCGCGAGAGCATTCGCAGCCTGCGCCTGTTCGACCACCGTAAGCCAATTCGGCTTGCCCTGCTGCATTTCAGCCTGCGCCGCCGCAAATGCTTGCTCGGCCTGCTGCAGCTTTTGCTCCGGTACGCGCCCGACATCAGCATCGTTGGCACGCACAAACGCCCAACCGCGCGCGATGTCGCTCTGCGCCGCCTCGATCTCCGCACGCGCCGTGCTGCGCGCCGTTTCCAAATCGTGTAGCCGTTGCACGATTGTGTCGATCAGCTGGCGCGCATAAGCCGTTTCGTTCTCAGCAGCATCGAGATTCCCCTTCGCCGCCGGAAATTCTTGCTCGTCCATCGTGTTTTGTTGCTGCGCTTGTTGCCAGTGCTCATAGGCACGCTCGGCAGCGGCTTGTGCCTCGCTCCCGTTGCCACGAATATCGCTCCAAGTGCTCTCGGCATATTCATCGACCGCGTCGAAGGCGACTCGCCCCTGCGCAATATAAGCTTTTAGCTCCTCACCCAGCGGCCCCAGCGCTGCAATGCGTTCGTCGTTCTGGCGTACCAGTTGCGGCAGATCGCGCCCATACAACACGGCATCTGCCAGATGCGCCTGGGCCGCTGTCAGCGGCTCGCGCGCCGCAGCGACACCGGCGCGCTCAAGTGTCTGTACAGCTTGCGAGAGCGCCTCACGCGTCCGATCGAGCGCCGCATTGCTGCCTTCCATGTTCCAGTTTTGCGCCGCCATCCGCTCAGCGTCATTGCGCCCTGCACAATACCATCGCGCACCTCGCGTAACACGGCAAGCAATTCTGCCAGCGCCTCCCCTGATGCCGACGCCGCCTGCGCCGCTGTGATGGCCTGCTGCGCCTCAAACGCAGCCCATGCCGTCTCAGCTTGCGCCACCTGCTGCTGCACCGGCGCGAGCACCGCGTTCGTATTGCGGAACTCGTCATCTAGTGCTGTCAGCCGATCGGCGACGTCGGTTAGAATTTTTTTTGCGCGGTCTACCTCTCCGGGTGCTTCACGCGCCAACTGGTCGAGCTCGCTGCGTGTGTTTCCACTGCGCGCAGTGCCGTGCTGACGCTTTCGGCATCGGTGCGTACCTGCTGGTATCCCTGCGCCGCTGTGTCGTACTGCGCGATTGTCGGCTTCGCCTGCCGCGCCAACTGTTCACCAACGTTGTCGAACTCTGTCTGCACACCGACAAACTGTTGGCGCGCCGCCGCCTGGGCACGTCCGATCCGATCGACCTCAGCCGCCGGATAAGAGACCTTGTCGAACTTGGCTTTTTCCTCGGCATTGCGGAAGCGCTGGCCGATCTCTGTAATAATCGTACCGGCCTGTTCGCGCGCCTCTTCCATACGCCGCCGCGCCGCCGCAAGCGCATTGGCCGCTTTGCGCTGGCGACTGAAGACCGTCCAAAAGACACCGAGACCGAGCACGCTTGCGATAAAGCCAATAATTGGCAGGAACGTCCCTTCATCGACATTGACGTTTGTTCCACCGCCTTCCACCGGCGGGGTAATAACAGCATCGTTGATCGCGCGCAGCGCAGTCGCATACGCATCGCTGATCACGCTCAGGTCGCCGGAGTTCGAGGCTTCGGCAAGGCCGGGGTTGAGCTGATTTCTACGGATGGCATCAAAATTCTCATTTGTTGCCAACGCCTCGTTGAACTGCTCACCAAAAAGAATGCCGCTGTAGCGGTCTTCGAAGGCGACATAGATACCGACCGCCTCAGTGCGCATCAAGTTACCGTCGAGCAAACCGTCTTCGCTCATCCGCGAACGAAAATCGGCGTCGCCGCCGTTGCGCACAAAATAGATAGCCACGCGCGAGCCACGATCGATCAGCGGCTGAGCAGCACGGCGGATCGCCTGCTCGTCTAAAACGTCATACTCATCCGTAAACGTGAAGCTCCCCTGTGCCAGTGCTGGCGTTGCCAGCAGCAGTAGCAGCCATATAGCCGCCAAGAGGCGCATTAGTCGTTTTAAGCCCATGCTTCCTCCCGTATTGTCATCGCGAGATAAGACACGAGACAGCGCAGACACAAGACAATCCTACGAGGCGAGTGCCTGCCGCAAATCTTCGATCAAGTCGTCAATATCTTCAATTCCCACACTCAGGCGCACCAGGCCACCGGGCACCTCTAACGTCGAGCCAGCCACACTAGCGTGGGTCATCGCTGCCGGTAACTCGATCAGGCTTTCAACACCACCGAGGCTTTCGGCAAGCGTAAAAAGCCGAGTACGCGCGACGACCGCACGCGCTGCTGGTTCGCCACCGCTGTGGATGAAAGAGACCATGCCGCTGAAGCCGTGCATCTGGCGACAAGCTAACTCGTACTGCGGATGGCTCGGTAAGCCAGGGTAGATCACCCGCTCGATGCGCGCTTGCTCGCTGAGAAAGCGCGCCACCGCCAGCGCGTTTTCGCCATGCTGGCGCATACGTAGCGCTAACGTTTTAATGCCACGCAGCACCAGCCAGCTGTCGAAGGGGCCGGGCACACCGCCCGCTGCATTCTGCACATAGCGCAGTCGCTCGGCCAGCTCAGCATTATCGGTGATAATGGCACCGCCCACTACATCGCTGTGCCCACCAAGATATTTGGTGGTGCTATGCACCACCATGTCGGCCCCTAGTTCAAGTGGGCGCTGGCAGGCGGGTGAGGCAAAGGTATTGTCGACCACTGTAAGCACACCGCGCTCGCGTGCCATCTTGGCGAGCGCCGCGATATCAGCGAGCTTCAACAATGGGTTGGTCGGGCTCTCGATCCAAATCAGGCGTGTCTCGAGGCGCAGGGCCGCAGCTACCGCAGCCGTATCACTGGTATCCACAAAGCTAGCGCTAATGCCCTTATCTTCAAAAACGCGCTTTAGAAGGCGGTAGGTGCCGCCATAAACATCGTCGCCACAGACGACATGGTCGCCGCTCTGTAGCAAGGTGAGCAATATGGTCGTCTCAGCGGCAAGGCCGGAGGCAAAGGCCATGCCGTGGGCACCGCCCTCAAGCGCGGCCAGCGCCGTCTCAAGTGCAGTACGCGTCGGGTTGCCACTGCGCGCATACTCATAGCCTTTGTGAACGCCAACCGCCTCTTGCGCAAATGTGCTCGTCTGATAGATCGGAACAATAACTGCGCCAGTTGCCGGGTCGGGCTCTTGGCCAGCGTGAATCGCGCGAGTAGCGAAGCCATATTCAGCCATACGAATTTCCTCGTTGAAATGAAGTCCTTCGCTGCGATTATAGCACGAGGGCACCAAAGAACGCTGGCCTACGACCAGCGTTCTTTGGTGCCCGTAAGAATAGAGATAGCTAGTTTACACCAGCGTACGTTTGCCGAGGGCGTGAGCCCGCCCAAGTTCGGCGTTCGCCGCAGCCGAGCCGACGCTTCAGCGTACAGAAAGGTCGTTTCCGGTGATGTGCGCGCTTGATCTCGCCACCATCAGGCGTTCTGCCGAGGCCGGACAGACCCTTCAGTGTCCTAGTGCTTGCTCGGGTAGATGACGATCTTTGCGGTTCTCGCCCTCGCCAGAACGTCTCGGTGT
>JAAUTF010000563.1 GCA_012031775.1 Candidatus Altimarinota bacterium
ACCTGCGCAATCTGCACGGCCTCAGCTGCGACAACCTCGTCGGGGCGGAAGTAGTGCTTGCCTCGGGGCGCGGTGATCGAAGTCGGCCCCGACAGCCACGCCGAACTACTGTGGGGGCTGCGTGGCGGTGGCGGCAACTTCGGCGTGGTCACGCGCTTCGACTTTCAGCTCCACCCCGTCGGCCCCGAGGTGATGTTCGCCTTTGTCTTCCACGACGGTAGCGATGGGCGAATGGCCGATGCCATCCGCTTCTACCGCGACTTCGCCTGTGCCGCGCCCGATGAGGTGAGCACGCTGCTGGCCTGCGGCGTGATCCCGCCTGACCCCGCCATGTACCCTGCGACGCTCCACGGGCGTCCGTTTGCTGCCTTCGTCGGCCTGTATGTGGGCGACCCGGAGGAGGGGCGTCGGCTGCTCCAGCCGCTGCGCGACTTTAGCACACCGCTGATCGACGCCAGCGACGTGATGCCTTACATCGCCGCGCAACAAGCCTTCGAGCACGAGTTCCCCGCAGGCCGACGCTACTACTGGAAGTCGCTCAACGTGAGCCAACTTCACGACGCAGCGATCACGCAGATCGCCGCTCACGCCCTCGCCCCAGCCCTCGCCCTACAGCACCACCGACCTCTGGCACATCGGCGGGGCGGTGCGCCGCGCCAGCGCCGAGATGAGCGCCTTCTACGGGCGCGAGTCCGCCTTCCTGATCAACGCTGAGGCCAACTGGGACGATCCGGCTGATGACCGTGTTAATATCGCCTGGGCGCGCGGCCTGGTTGCGGCTCTGGCTCCGTTCTCAGACGGCAGCCGCTACTTGAATTTTGCCGGTCTGCAAGAAGAGGGCGAAACGCTGATACGCGACGCCTTCGGCCCGCAGTACGCCCGGCTCGCCGCCCTTAAGCGTCGGTACGACCCCACCAATCTATTCCGGCTCAATCAGAATATCACGCCGTCTGTGGCGTAGTACAGCGAAAGGACGTATATCGTGAAGATCACGCTGTGGGGGCTGCTTGCCGCCCTGCTGATGATGTCGTTCGCCACCGTAGCACCTGTTGCCGCCCATCCGATGCGTGTGTCTTGCACTACTGTGCTCACCGATATGGTGATCCAGGGCGATCTGGTTGTGCCCGAACGATCGCACTGTGAGCTGAACAATGTCACCGTGCTGGGCAACGTGCGTATCCACGATGGAGCCGGCTTTACTCCCTACGACAGCCGGATCACGGGCAGCATCACCGGCGCACAGTTCGAACTGCTCCAGCTGCTGAACACGACGGTCGATGGCAGGATCAGGCTGCGCGGCGGTGTGCGGGTAGAGATCGTCGGCGCGACGGTAGCAGGCGACCTCCGGCTCAACGATCTCTATGAGGTGGTGGTGCTGGAGAGCCATGTGCGGGGTAGTGCTTATCGTCCACGGGACAAACGGCCAGGTAGAATTTTGCGGCACGAGTGTGGAGCACGATGCCCGCTTTGTGAACAACCACGGCTGGATCGCGGTCGGCGGCGACCTGACGACGTGTGCGGCAAATGAGGTACGCGGTTCGCTGCGTGTTAAGCACAATCAGCAGACGATCACGGTTGCCAACAATACCGTGGGGCACGATCTGGTCTGTGTCGCAAACGAGCCCGCACCAACAGTCTACGACAACCACGTGGGCGGCGCGTCCCGTGGCCAGTGCAATGGGAGCGAGCCTGAGGAGGCGCAGAAGTCTGCCGAGACGAAGTGAGCGCGAGTAGACGCAACAAAACCTAGCAATGCAGCAGACTCAGGGTGTCACAGCGCGGTTTCTACCGCGCGCGCACATGGCTTGCTCACCGCTCTAGGAGCACCCGGCGCGCAGGGCCTCAAGCAAGGGTCGATCGGCTACCGATCGACCCTGCCTTTTTGTCTAGGCCTATGGCTCACCCTCTGGGGCGGCAGCGAATGCAGTATGAGAAGACGGCGCTGCCGTCCCAAGTAGCTGCTCAACGACGCGGTCGAGGTCGGCACGTCGTCCATCGGCAACCGCCGCCGTGAAGCGCTCGGCGGGCAGGAGCGTCGCGCAATGGCCGAGAAGCTCCTGGGATCGCTGCGTGGTCGTGCTGCGGCTGGTGGGGTGGAGCAGCGCCAGCGTGAGCGGCGCTACCGCATCGGGGCTCGCCCGGCGCTGATCAGCAGTTCGGCCAGATGGGTGAGGATTTCGAGCGCGACATGGTGGTAGGTAAGGCTGCGCGCGATCTCCAGCGCGCTCTGCAGCTGTGCCCATGCGGGTTCCAGCTCGCCGCGCGCGCCCGCGATGGTCGCCAGTCCGATCAGAGCGTGGGCACTGCCGCCTCGGTCGCCCACGTGGCGCAGTAGCACCAGGCTCTCGCCGTAGCAGCGCTCGGCCTCGTGTGATGAACCGCGCTGGGCGAACACGTCGCCCTGTCCGAGCAGCGCCGCCGCCATACCCTCGCGGTCGCCAAAAGCCGCGCGCTGGTGTAGCTGGCGCTAAAATGGGCCTCGGCCTCATCGTTGCGCCGCGCGCCAGCGCGATCCGCCCTAGTTGGTTGCGTATGTAGGCGCTGAACCACTCGCTGCCCGCCTGGTGAGCCATGCTAAGGGCTCGCGCCGCCGCCGCGTGGGCGGCAGGCAGCAGCCCCTGCGCCTCCGCAGCCTCGGCGAGTTGATACCAGGCATGGGCAAGGTTCGCCGTCAAGCCGTAGGTTTCACTGCGAGCACGCACCCGTTCGGCGTGGCGAGCCGCCCCGCGATAGTCGCCTTGGATGAGCGCCACGAGCCCCAACCCGATCTCCGGGTCGGTCGCGTCGCCCGGCAGCGGCACGGCTTGCAGCTCGACGTAGATCGTCATACTTTCGGCAAAGCGCGCCTGCGCCAAGGCCGTCACACCCTCGCGCACGGCGAACAGCCCGAGGGCGTTTAGGGTATCCGCGAGGAGGAGCCGCCGTGCTGCGGTCGCTGGCACGCCCCGAGCATGCGCTTCGATTTGCTCGAGTAGTGCGATCCCTTCGCGATACGGGCCACGGCTGAAGTACAGGGTGAGCAGAGCGCTGACGACCTCGCGCATGGCTCCGGCATCCATCTGCGCGACGACAAGCGGCAAGGCACCGCGCAGGTTCGCGCGCTCGGCGCTCAGGGCGGCAACGCTGGCGCGCTCCGCCCCGCCCCACCTGCCGCTGATACTCGGCGCAGAGCAGATGCCCGTAAAAGTGCCCATACCTGGCCTGTGCGCTCGCCACCTCGGCAGCATCCGCCTGCACCCGCTGGTCGGCATAGGTGCGAATCAGCGGGTGCAGGCGGTAGCGCTGCTCGCCCGTGCGCGCGAGGAAGCCTTGTTCAAGCAAGCGAGCGAGCGTCGATGTCTCGGCACCAGCCACCGCCCGCCGCCCGCGCGTGTGAAGCTGTCGTCGAACAACGAAAGACGAGCGAGCGCACGCTGGTCGAGCGGCGCGAGACGCGCCCAGGACTGATCGAAGACGGCTTGCACGCTGCGATGGCGCTCCGGTACATGGCGCAGATCGGTCTCAAGAAGGGCTATACTGTCGGCAAGCTCGGCGGCGATCTCGGCACAACTAAGGGTCGCGCTCCAGGCCGCCGCAAGCTCGATCGCCAGCGGCATGCCGTCGACCAGGCGGCAGATTTCGACAACAGCGCGCTGCTCTACGTCAAGGGCGAAATCAGGTCGAGCCTGACGCGCCCGCTCCGCGAAGAGCCGCACCGCATCAGTTGAGGTGGCTTCAGCCTCGCCTGCCACCGCCAGGCCCCCAACCGCAAACACCCACTCCTCACGCAGCTTGAGCGCCGCCCGCGAGGTGATAAGTAGCTTCACCTGTGGCGCGGCACGGAGCAGCCCAACGAGCTGTGGAGCCGCGTCTAGCAGCTGCTCTAGATTGTCTAGGATCAGCAGCAGCTCGCGGTCTTGCAGCAACGTCGCCAGTTCGGCCCACCCATCGCGTACGCCACTGAACTGGAGCCGCAAGGTATGTGCGATGGCGACTGGCAGCTGGGCCGGTGCGGCAACGCTGGCAAGCAGCACCACAGCTGCTCCGTCAGCGAAGCGGTGCGCGCAGCGCGCGGCTATCTCACTGGCCAGGCGCGTCTTGCCCATGCCACCTGGCCCGATCAGGCTGAGCAGGCGGCAGGCCGGGTCGTCCAGTTGGTCGGCAAGGGTGGCGATCTCTCGCGCGCGCCCAACAAAACTGGTGAGCGGTATCTCTTCAGCGCTCTCTGTCGATGCGTTGCTGGCGTCTAGATGCTCTTCCAAATCGTGCAGCTGGCCTGACGTGGGCTCTGGCGATGTGATCTGGCGGGCCTGGATCGCCGTGAGCAGCGAGGTTGTTGCCGGCTCGGGCTCCGCGCCCAACTGCTCGGCGAGCAAACGCGCACCCGCCTCGTACTGGCGCACCGCGCTCGCAGGCTGTCCAGCGCGGGCATAGAGCCG
>JAAUTF010000564.1 GCA_012031775.1 Candidatus Altimarinota bacterium
AAGTACTCTTGGCGTGGGGCTGTAACCCGTTGTTACCTGGCGTACGGAATGTCACCTGTCGCTCGCTGCTAATGCCGGAGCAGGCACCTTCGGCAGCGATGGATGTGCTCACCGGGGAACGTTGTGGTGGCGCGTGAAATGGGCGTGCTGTCGCAACGCGTAGCTCAGCGTAAGAGCGGGACAACACCAGCTTGCGCAACGTGCTGATCGGTGGTCAGTGCCGCCGTCAGCCCTTCACGCTGCATGACAATGAAGCTGGCACAATCCACCAAACTCCACGCTTTATCTGGGCGCTGCGTGAGGAGCTGCCACGCTTGGGCGTCAAGGGTGGTATCGACGTGTATAATCTGGACATGCGGTGACGTTTTGATCCCGGTGAGCACGTCAATAAGGCGCGGACGCGGAATCCGGAGCGGGCTGGTGAGTAATGCCACCACTTCAGTAAGGATGTAGTTGGTGGTCATTAATTGCTGGCCCTGCTGACGCGCCGTGCGGTAGATCGTCGCCGCCAGCGTGTGATACGGTTGGCTTGCGTCAACCAAATGGCCCCATCCCGCCGTATCAGCGAAGATATGTGGCATACCTGGCCTTACGGTGTATCGCCCGTGCGTTCATCCCGTTCCGTCTGCCCCAGATAGTGATCGTGATTGTCGGCCCAATCGGTGCCACCACTGTCAAACGCCCCAATAACGCCATCGAGCGGATCGTGGGCCACGCGCTCGGCCGCAACCGCAAGCCAGGTGATGGCAATGGCTTCTAGTGGCTGGCCCGTCTGTTGGGCCGTTTTGCTGAGTGTTTCGTAGATGGTATCCGGCACGCTAATCTGGAGCGTGTGACTCATCGGAGTCCTCCTTCGCTGTACATTCCTCTCCATTGTACGATAGCTGATACGGCACGCGCACGATCGTCTATGCCTACGACGGGCTGTACCGCCTGACCGGCGCCGACGCCAGCAGCGGCACGGACTACGGTTATGCCTACGATCTGGCGGGCAACCGCACGGGTGCCTGGGAAAACGGTGCTCAAGTCCAGAACCGCAGTTACAACGCCGCCAACCAGGTGATCGGGTGGAGTTACGACGCCGCAGGCAACCTGCTCAGCGACGGCACCACGACCTCCACGTATGATGCGCTGCATCGCCAGACCAGCGCCGGCAGCGCCACCTCCACCTCCCAGTACAACGGCGACGGCGTGCTAGCGCAGGAAAATGCCACACGCTATGTGCAAGGCCACGCCGCGCCGCTGCGCCAGGCACAATCTGTGCAATCAATAATCTGCAATCGTACCAGTACCTCGCCGACGCGCTCGGCTCGGTGCGCGCCACGTTCGATGACACGGGTGAAGCGATTGCGACGGCCAGCTACGACCACTACGGTGGCATGCAGGGCAGCGCGATTGCGCCCTTTGGCTTCACCGGCGAGCGCCAGGTCGGCGATGCCGTGTATCTCCGCGCGCGGTGGTACCATGCCAGCGAGGGACGCTTTGCGACATTCCGCTGGCGAACTGCGGAGAGCGTCGACGCGGTTCCCTACAGCCACCACCCCTACGCCTACGCGCTGAGCAACCCGGTCAATTGGACTGACCCCACTGGGAAGTACTCGTCATCGCTCATCGAAGCAATGATCTAGCGGCACTACGAGTCGCGCTATACCATTGGCACGTTCCAAGCCGAGTATCCCATCTACCTCTCCTCGAAACAGCATCTCCGTCTTGACCCCGCCACGGGCCGTCTCGAAGGTGCCGTGCCCGATGTGTTGAATATTGGCAAGATTGATATTCTCGACCTCCATCGCGGGTTGGGCTATGTCTACGAGATCAAGAACGCCCGTGACCAGGAACTTGGCTCATTGGAGATCGAGCGCTACATCGCGCTGTACGCGGCGCTTCCACCACCGAAATCACCCCGTGACCTCCCGCCGCCGCCACGCAGTTTCGTGCTTGGCACAACCTTTTCCGCAGCGCGTTGGGAACCCATTGGGGTCAACCCCTTCTTTGGCGGAGCGACCATCTATGCGCGGCTGGGCGAGCCAGGGATTATCGTCTGGCGATCGGTCAATAATCGTGTGCCGTTTCCAGTGGCTGTCCCTACGTCTGAGCGGGTGAACTATCGCGAGCGCCGACTGGTGCCGGTGCTTCGACCAGGCTACGCCACCAGCGGATGTCTGATCCTCCTCCCCGGTATGCTCCCCTTCACGCCGTTTGACGGATCGGGCGGCGATGATCGGCCCATCGACCCGAGTACTCCAGACGACCGTTTTGGCTAGAAAGGAGCCCGGTGTGCGTGCTGATGATATCCTTCCCTGGCTTGCCGAGTCGCTTGCGCGTGTCCTCGTCCTTCCGATTGCGGGTGAGCAACGCACTGATGCTAGTCGCGCGTTGATGACGACCTTCGATGACCGCGTGTCGCTCCTGCCCGCCGAGGAGCAGCACGCTCTTATTGCGATCCTTGACCGCTGGATTCGCTCCGGACACATTGAAGGTTATGCCATTCCGACTGATAAAGAAACCTACGCATGGATGGAAGCCCTCGTTGGCACCATGCTCGGCATGCTTGAGCCGTGACTGCAAAGACCTGCTGCATCGCGCTTGACCACCTTGGCTGCACTGCCCATGACCTGAAACCCTTTTGTACGCGGAATCGCGGTGCATCGGCCACCACGCGCGGCTCACCGCGGCGCGGTGAGCCGCGCCGTGCGCCAACGGTGCTTGCAACTTGCTGGTAGTGCTATCATAGATAGAGGGAGCAGACCGCGCAGTCCGAGGAGGTGCCGATGTGCCTCAAACCACAACCCCCGCGTCCCATGCCGCCGGATATTGCGGCGTGGGGGAACGCCACCTGGCCGCCGACAGTCCGTACCGACTTGTGGGCGATGTGCTCTACGCGCAGTACCATGACGAGGATTTCGCCGACCTCTACCATCCCGAGGGCAAACCCGCGCTCTCGCCGGTCTTGCTCGCGCTCGTATCAACGTTTCAGCATCTCGAAAATCTGTCCGACCGCGCCGCAGCCTACGCGGTTCGCACGCGGCTGGACTGGAAATATGCGCTGCACTTGGCGCTTGATGATGCGGGCTTCGACAGCAGTGTCCTGTGTGAGTTCCGCAAGCGGCTGCTGACCCACGAGGCGGAAGCCCGGCTGTTTGAGCACGTCCTTGACCAGTTGAAACGGTTGGGGCTGATTGCGGCACGGGGCATTCAGCGCACCGACAGCTTGGCCTTGCTCACGCAGGCGCGCAGCCTTGGGCGACTGGAACTGGTCTTCGAGACGCTGCGGGTGGCGCTGAAAGCCCTCGTGCAGACGGATAAGACGTGGTTGGCGATGATCTTGCCAACTGCGTGGCAGGATCGGTATCCCAAACACTATCGTGCTGAACGCCATAGCGACGAGGAGCAGGCGTTGCTGGAACAGGTCATTGGGGATGACGGTCAGTGGTTACTGGATCGGCTCGCGGCCGACGACGCCCCATCAGGCCTGCGTGACCTTGCGGCGGTTGAATGGCTGCGCACCGTGTGGGCGCAGCCATTTGAGATGGTCGACGGACACCTCCAATTTCTGGTGCGCTCAGGTGGCTATGAGGGCGAGCCGCGCATCCAGACGCCCTACGACCCGGAAGCGCGCTATAGCCAGAAGCGCACCACCGGCTGGATTGGCTACAAGCTGCAAGTGACCGAAACCGATGATGCCGAGCACCCGCATTTGATTACCGATATTGCCGTCACACCAAGTGTTGTCGATGACCGTACGGCGCTTGCCGCGATTGCGGCGCGTCAGGAAGCGCGCGACGTGTTACCGGCGACGCGCTATGTCGATCAGGGCTATGTGGGTGGCCCGACCTTGCTCGCAGCGGATGGGCGTGGGGAAGACCTGGTTGGCCCCCATAGGCATTAAGCTTACGGATCGGGGTCTGTCCCACATTGGCGCAACCGTTGATAGGTATTGGGCCGCTGCTTGCGGGGGTCGATGCGACAGCCAGCCTGGAGACAGCGCGCCAGGGTCGCGATGGCTGCCGTGAGTGGAGCATGCGCGTGCATGGCGGTGGCCAGACACCGCCAATGTGTGCGGATGGTCTGCGCGGCCTGGGTCATGCTCCGATCCACGTTGTCCCAGCAGCCGACCACGACCAGCCAATGCTGCACGATTTGGCTCAACAAGCGCCCATAAAACTCGCAGACCATGCGCCAGCGCTGCAGCGGACGGACAAGATCGATCTGACCGTGGCTCTTCCACAGCTTGAATAGCAGCTCAATCTGCCACCGCGCCCGCCCCAGTACGACCGCATCGGTCACCGTCAGATCCTCCGGCGGAATGGTGGTGAGGTACACCGACTACGCGGCCAGCGCCAACCGTAGCGCGCTGACGGGCGCACCTTTCTCACGCGCTTCGGCGTGTAGACGGGTCCG
>JAAUTF010000565.1 GCA_012031775.1 Candidatus Altimarinota bacterium
CGTGCCGCGCTGCTGGCGCTGCCGCAGCCGCTGCATATCGCCGTGGTGCAGGAAGCCAGCAGCTGCCGAGCGCGCCTACAACGCGACGCGCGATCTGCTCGCCCTATTTAAAGCCGACCTCGCCAATCGCCTCGGTGTGACCGTGACGTTTACGGATAACGATGGTGATTAAGAAACGAGAAATTGTACCAGTCGATTTACCGGCATTGCTAGGAAATCGAGCTGGTACACCTCTTTTCTACAATTTGAGGATGCGCTACCGTTGGCGCTCTTTCGTATCGGCTTCGGCCTGCTGATGTTTGTTAGCACGTTGCGATTTGTTGCCAAGGGCTGGGTGGAGGCGAACTATATTCGGCCGCTGTTTCACTTCACCTTTCTCGGCTTCGAGTGGGTGCGCCCGCTGCCCGCCACCGGGATGTACCTTGTCTTTGCGCTGCTGGCACTGTGCTCACTGCTGATCGCGAGCGGAGCCTGGTATCGCCTGAGCATGGCCGTTTTCTTTGTGCTCTTCAGCTACGTCGAGCTGATCGACGCTGCGTTGTACCTCAACCACTACTACTTTATTGCCTTGCTCAGCTTTCTGATGATCTTCCTGCCGCTCGACGCGGCGCTTGCAAGTAATGCGCAGCGACGCGCCCGTCGGGGAAGCGAGCAGCGAGCACCAGCAACGAAGGGGCTTGATGCGGTTCGCGGCTCTCGGTTCTTGGTTCTTTGCGCGGTACCTGCCTGGACGATCGCCGTGTTGCGGTTGCAGATCGGGCTCGTCTATGTTTTTGCTGGCATCGCCAAATTGAACAGCGACTGGCTGTTTGGCGCGCTGCCGCTGCGCATCTGGCTGCCGACGCATAGCAGCCTGCCGCTTGTCGGGCCGCTTTTCGACCAGCTCTGGTTCGCGTATGTGATGAGTTGGGGCGGTGCTTTTATACGATCTGACGATTGTCTTTTTTCTCTGTTGGCGGCGCATACGCCCCTTTGCCTACCTCGCTGTGCTTGGCTTTCATACGCTTACCGCGCTGCTTTTCCCGATCGGTATGTTTCCTTGGATCATGATTGTCGCCACGACGATCTTTTTTACGACAGACGATTGGCGCGCATTGGCGCATTTCTTTCAACCACCACAGACACAGAGCCTCTTGTTTTTACCGCCTGACCGCCACACTGCGCCATCGGCCATCGGCCGCATAGTGCGCGCTGCGCTGTTGATCGGTTTTTTTGCGGTGCAGCTGCTGCTACCGCTACGGCACTATCTTTACCCCGGCCCGGCGCAGTGGACGGAGGAGGGTTTTCGTTTTGCCTGGAATGTGATGTTGGCCGAGAAGACGGGCGATGTGCGCTTTTATATCAGCGATCCGCACAGTGGACGCGCCTGGGAGGCGAACCCTGCCGATTTCTTGAGCCCGCAGCAACAGAAACAGATGGCGTTTCAGCCCGAGCTGATCCAGCAGTTTGCGCGCTTTCTCGACGAGCACTATCGCCAAGCAGGTTTTGCCGATGTCGCGGTGCGCGCCGAAGCGTATGTCAGCTGGAACGGTCGGCCTGGCGCACTGCTGATCGATCCGCACATTGATCTAAGCGCTGTCGAACGGAGCCTGTGGCCAAAACAGTGGATCTTGCCCGCTCCCAATCGGTGAGGCGTGCATGCTTAGAAGACGGAACTGACTAGAATTATAGCTCACGGATCATAGATCACGTATAATAATCGTTAGCCACACCTGATTCGCAACGGCTAGGTTCTCATCCACTACCGTCCTGGCAACCACCAGGTGCAGAATGGAGATATGGGTGTCCGTTGTGGTGGCAAAGCCGCCACAACGGACATCCACAAAGCCCCTTTCTGAAACCTTGCATACAAGGAGCACACAATGGAAGACATAGACCAGTGGGTCGAGCAATTGTCCGAAGCTGAGACGAAGATCGCGGAAGCCTACACCATACTGGCGGAGCTGCAGCAAGCGTTAAAAGAGGCTGGCCAGAAGAAGGACGCGCAAGCGATCGGCGAGGCTGTCGAGCGGCTGGCACGTTACGGGCGGCTCTTCGAGGATATGCGCCAGAGCTGGGCAGATCCGGATCGGTAGCAGGGGTCGTGGTCATGAGGTGGCACTGCCCGCCAATGACCACGACCGACTTATTCGCTCAGCCAAACCTGCATCGCACCAGGGGCGCGGTTGTCCCAGGCGTAGTAAGGGATCGCGGTAAACGCCACCGGTTCAGCGATTGGCATATCGTGCTGGTACAGTTGATCGGGCCAGGATGCGGCGTGCGCAATACCGCGCAGCACGACCACGCCGCCGAGCAGATCGGGCTCGAAATGTGCCGTAAGCTGAGCGTTGCGCGGCAGCAGCAAGGCTTCAAGCGGAACATCGTGGTCGCAGGCCTCGACACAGTAGACGAGCGGGCCACGCTGGAGTGCGACGCGCCCGCGGTTGGCGGCAACTGCGGGATGAGCGTAGATGCGCTCAATGGGCATGGGCATCTCAAGTAGCAGTTCGTCGCCTGCTTGCCATTCGCGCGTGAGCCGCAGATAGCCCTCGTTGACAATACCGGCGAGCGCGACGGGAGCACCATTGAGCTGCAACTGCGGGGCACGACACCAGCCGGGAATGCGCAAGCTGAGCGTGAAGGTCGCCGGGAGATCGCCGCTGAGCATAAGCGTCACGGCTCCCGCCCAGGGGTAGGCAGTCTGTTGGTGCAGCCTGATGGTTGTGTCGCCAAAGTCGAACTGTGCGCTACCAGCGACATAAAGGTTGACGATCGCCTCGGCATCGTGCTGCGCATAGGCATAGCTGCCAAGCGATGTCAGCAACCGAGCGATGTTCGGCGGGCAGCAGGCGCAACCAAACCACTCTTTGCGATGGACATCGCCGTTGCTAGCGAGCGGATTAGCATAGAAGAAGCTGCGCCCGTCGAGCGAGATACCACTGAGCACGCCATTGTACAGCGCCAGCTCAAGCACATCGACATAGCAGCCGTCGCCGCTGAGCGCGGCCATACGCTGCGCCCAGAATACCAAGCCGATCGCGGCGCACGTCTCGGCGTAGGCACGGTCGTTCGGCAAGTCGTAGTCGCTGGTGAAGCCCTCGTTGTGCGCCGAGCTGCCGATGCCACCGGTGATGTAGAGGCGGCGCGTGGTGAGGTGCTGCCAGAGCCGCTCACAGGCCGCGCGCATGCTTTGATCGCCGGTGGCCATCGCGACATCGGCCATGGCAGAATAGAGATACATCGCGCGCACGGCATGCCCAACTACCTCGTGCTGCTCGCGCACAGGCGCGTGCGACTGGTTGTACTGGCGAAAGGGCGTCAGGGCGGCTGGGTCTTGCGGGATACGCGTGCCGAAGAAGCCAGGTCGGCGGCGCTGGTGCAGCTCTGCTTCAAAATAGAAGGGCTGCTGACCGCGCTCCTCGACAAAAAACTGGCTCAAGCGCGCATAACGCTGCTCGCCGGTGACACGCGCGAGTTTCATCAGGGCTAGCTCGATCTCTTCGTGGCCGCAGTAGCCGCGCAACTGGCCCTCGCCCGGGCCGAAAGTTGTATCGATATGGTCGGCGTAACGCTGCACAACAGCGAGCAATGAACGTTTGCCGGTGGCTTCGAAATGGGCTACACCGGCCTCGATCAGGTGACCGGCGCAGTACAGCTCGTGCGCATCACGCAGATCAGTCCAGCGGTTGCCAGGGGCTACCACCGTAAAATAGACATTCAGATAGCCGTCGGGCTGCTGCGCAGCGGCCAGTAAATCGATCACCTCAGCGACAAGGGCCTCTAGTGCCGGGTCGGCGGTGGTGGCGAGGCTGTAACTGGCGGCCTCCAGCCATTTGGCAACATCCGATTCCCAGAAGATATGCGGCTGCGGTTCCTGGCCGGGTCGCCAGTCGAGGCGCAGCGCGTCGATGCGGCCCGTCTGCTTACATTGCTCGTATTCAAACGGCAGCGTCTGCGTGCGGGTTAGCGCGATACGCGGTGCCCAGAATGTGTCGGCGAACATCACCTGTGTCAGTGGCAGCGGCGCGGGGAAAGAAGGCGGCGCTGGCATAGTGTTTGCGTCCGGCATTGCTGATATCCTTTGCTAGCAGCGAGCATCGTAGAGTATTATACGCCCAGTGTATTTGTTAGTTTAGTCCTGCGCCCTATGGGCTTTGTTCTCTGCTCTGCGCTCTGTGCGCTGTCCGAACTGTTTTAGCCACGAAAGGCACGAAACGCACGAAGCCGGACATTTTGTGAATTAGCTCATCTATCTCATAATCTGCAATCTGCAATGGTTTAAGAAGGAACAAAGGTATGAAAAGTCGGGCTAGTGCTGCCGATCGCCGAGGGGCTGGACGGGGATCTATGCGTATGCCGCGCTGCGCGAGTTCGCGCTGCGCGCCGAGGAGCGCGGCTTCGACTCGCTGTGGATTATCGAC
>JAAUTF010000021.1 GCA_012031775.1 Candidatus Altimarinota bacterium
GCGTTTTTTATCCGCGCCCGCTCTGGCCGATCGGCGGCAGGCCGCGTTTCGCTCGATACTCCGGAATGGTCGCCATGGGCGGTCGCTCGTGGTCGCGGATCTCGCGCAGTTCCAGGTGAAATGAACCCTCTTCTGTCTGCTGAATGAGCTTCATACTCTGGTTGATTGTGTCGAGCACACGCAGACGGTGGCGCTGCTCCAGGCGCTGGATGATCACCTGAATGATCGCGAAGGCCATCTTCGAGAGCGGGATCAGTTCCTGGTTGCGATGGATGCGCTCTTGCAGGTCGACCTGGGCGAGCGCGCTCAGGCCGTGACGCTCCAGCAGGTCGACGAGCATCCCCGTTTCCACACCGTAGCCGGTGAAGAAAGGCAACCATTCGAGCGCCGCGCGACGGCCGGCATACTCACCGGAGAGCGGCTGGAGCATACCGGAGAGTTCGGGGTAGAAGAGATTGAGCAGCGGGCGCGCGGTTAATTCCGTTACACGCCCGCCGCCACTGGCGACAAGGTTATCGCCCTGACGCAGAGGTCGGCGATAAAAACCTTTACAATATACCAGCCGCGGCTCGCGTAACAACGGCCCAAGAATACCATAGACAAAGCGCGGGTGTACATTCTTTATATCAGTATCGATCCACGCGATAATATCGCCGCTGAGCACATGCAGGCTTTTCCAGAGCGCCTCGCCCTTGCCGGGAAAGCTGCCGTACTGCGGTAAAATCTCCTGGTGAATATGGATCGGTACATCATAGCTTGCAGCGATTTCCCGCGTGCGGTCGCTGGAGTTACTATCGATCAGCACGATCTCATCGATGAGGGGGTAGCGCTCAAACAATAACTCCTTGACCGAGCCGATGACGTTGCCGATCGTCTCCTCTTCGTTGAGCGCGGGCAGGCCGAGGCTGATCGTCAGGCCTTGGCGCTGTTTCAGCTCGACCAGGCGCTGCAGATCTTCAAATTCGGCGCTGCTAAAGCTGTTCTCGGCAAACCAGCGGTCGACAACGGCAGAGAGGTCGCGCTGCTGCTGCCACATCGCCTGGGCCTGCTCTTCACTCTGATCGAGCTTATGGCGCACAAGCACGACCGTCTCGTTGGCCTGATGCAGCACGCGATCGACGAGCGGCCCGATCGGTGCTTCAGGTCGCCGCGCCGACCGGTAACGCCGAGCACAATAACCTGGTGATCGGGTGCTTCGCTAAGAATAGCCTGCTCGGGCGGAATAGCGCGTTCTAACCAGCGGCGCACACGCGGCATACTGCGCAGAGATTGCAGCGACTCGCGTACCGCCTGATTATCGGGCTGGCGCTGATCGGTGGCATAGAGCACGGTTATAGCAGCATCGTGAGCCTCAGCAAGCGCAAGGGCCGTCTCGCAGGCGAGCGGTGTATGAGGGCCACCACGAACTGGCAGCAGCACACGCTGCCAGCGATCGGTACCGCGTAGTTTCACCACCACCACATCGCAAGGCGGATGACGCAGCAGCACATCGATGGGCGGGCCAAAGAGGCGCTCGGGCGAGGAGAGCTCTTCCTGCCAACCGAGCACAACCAGATCAACAGCTTCCTCGTGGACGGCGGTAGCAATAGCGTTGGCGGCGGTATGGTCGACGTGGACGATGGTGCGCGTCTCGACAGGCTCATTACTGCGAAAGGCCTCGATCGTATCGAGCTCGCTGCGGTAGCGCCGCGCCTCCTGATGACCATCGCTCAGCGAGCGATCGTCGGGCACTTCAACGATACCCAGCACCACAACAACGCCGCCTTGAAGGCGGGCCAGTGCTTGAGCCACGGGGAGCAGCCGTTGCGCTTCACTTAGTTGAATTACCGGTAAGAGAACCTTGTACGTATTCGCCCCGCCTGCGGGCGCGGTGCGCGTAGTACGCACGGTGGACAGCGATTCAACACTCATCAGCGTCTCCTGTCAGTAGCGGTGTTATCTTCGACTGGTAGATCGCCTCCCACGTATAGGCGCGGGCAACGCGCTTTTTGAGCACGTATCGCGCATCATCGCGCAACACCGCAGCGATCTGCGCGGCCGCCATGGCCGGATCGCCCTGGGGATCGAAGTAGTGTGCAGCGTCGCCGGCTGTCTCGCGAAAGGGCGCGATGTCGCTGCAAAAGATCGGTAGCCCGCTGAGGGCGGCCTCGATCATGGGCATACCAAAACCTTCGGCCCGGCTAGGAAAGAGCAGGCCGTCGGCGATGCGGTAAAAATCGGCGAGCATGTTATCGTCCACTGGCAGCGGCCTGCCATCAGCATCGCAGTAGGCGCTGTAAAGCCATAGGATCGCATCTCGCGCAGCACTTGCTGCTTGTAACTCCTGCAGCTGTGCCAGATAGGTTACGTTGGTTGGGTTATGAGGGCCGGGCGTGCCGGTAACTACCAGCTTCGGGCGCAGACCACGCTCGACAAGCGCCGCGATGATGCGTATCGCCTGCTCGATATTCTTACGGCGTGTGATACGCGCCGGTAATAGGAGCAGCGGGTCGGCGCCGAAGAGTCCGTGTTGCAAAATCAGGGCCATGCTCGCGGCTTCGAGCTTGAGCAGCGCCTGCGGATCGACACCTGGCGTGACCACCGCAATCTGCGCTTCGTCTAGGCCCAACAAATCCGCCAGCATGGTGCGTCGATCGTCGGAGACCACGACATAGCGTGTACGAGGCCATGGTGTGCGCAAGAGATCCCAGGGCTGGCCAGGGTGCAGTTCCGGCAGATAGAGCGGATCGCGCCAGGCGAAGTCGTGGCACCACGCGAGGAGCCCCCCGAAGGCAGCGTCGTCGTGGAGCGTACGCAGTGCTGCGGTGAGCGCAAGGTTCTTATGAAGTGTCATCACGTTATGAACCATAACGACATCAGCGCCGTCGAGCGCATCGCGTAACACTATCAGCGTTTCGCGGTAGAGCGTCAGAAAATCATCAGCGACATCGCCCTGGGCCAACGCCCGATTGACGCGTTCGATCATCGCACCGCGTGAGCCGAAGAGCGGGTTAATGTGCTGTTCAACACCGGCAACAGTACTTGTCCCGCTACCGGCTACAAGGCGCACACGATGGCCGTCTGCACACAGCAATCGCGCATGATGGTGAATTGTGAGCTCGACACCGCCGAGGCCAGGCGGGCCAGCGTAATGAAGGATGGCGATGTTCATGAATGATCGTGCCATTTCAGCTCGTGTTCCGTGATGCGTACAGCTTCGCCAGGTATAGGTTCACGCATCAGCTTAAATCTCGCCGCGGCTCTGACGAATAGCCAGATCGATAAAGCAGGCCGCGCTCCAGCCAAACATAGGTGCGGCACGCGGCGGTGCCTCGCCGGTATCCGGGTGATAATATTCGTAGATATCGTTCTGGCTCATCACCAGCTGGAGCGTTTTTTCTGTCAGCTCGCCCGCCAACGCGCGATAGCCAGTGCGTTGCAACGCTTCGACAAAAATATAATTAATATTGATCCAGACCGGGCCGCGCCACATCTGCAAAGGATTGTAGGTCGCATCGCTGATCGCCACCGTCGGCAGCGGGTATTTCGTCCAGAACGTCTTCGGATCGATAAGGTGCTGCACCATACGCTCGTTGATCGCCGGTGACATACGCTTTGTCCAGAGCGGGTAGAGGCTGAAAGGCGTAAGCACATTGATGCGATGGTGGTCTTTCTGGAACCAGAAATAGCCGCTTTGCTCATCGTAGAAATGGTCGACCATACGATGAGCAAGCGTATCAGCCTTCTTCTGCCACATCGTAGCCTCGCGCGCGCGCCCCAGCACGTGGGCCATCTGGCTGAGCGCCTCCATCTGTACGCAGAGGTAGGTATTAAGATCGACCGCCTCAACCGGTACGCCGCCATCCCAGAGCGGGCTATCGTCCAGGCCACTGGAGAAGGGATGGCTATACTGGGCAATGCCGTCGCTATCATCGTCGTTGAGGCCGAACCACCAGTTATTCCAGCGCACCAACGGCTCGTAAGTATCGCGTAGCAGTGAGGTATCTCCCGTTTGCGCGTAGACGTGCATCGTCACCCAGGCGGCGATCGGCGGCTTGGTGACGGCGGCGGCGACTGGGATCTCCAGGTGTGTAATCGCACCTTCATCGTAGATCGCGTCGGGGATCATACCATCGGGCAACTGGTGGTCGAGCATAAATAAGATCTGGTCGTTCGCCAACTGCGGCTCAGTATAACGCAGGGCAAGCGCGTGGAAGTAGTTATCCCACTGCCACGCGCCGACATAGTGCGCTTTACTCGGGGCGACACTCTCGCGACGAAAGAAGCCGCGTGGGGCGAGCAAATTATTGCCCATGACCCACCAGGCGTAGTAGTATTGGCCCCGATACGACTCGCTGACGGCAGGCGCACGGCTGAACCAGGTATGCCAGCGCTGCTCGGCGCTGTGCAGTGTCTGGCGGAAGGGCAGCACGCTATGACTGAGGTCGAGATCGGGGCGAACCACTAGCGCGATAGCGGTATCGGCGTCGCCCTCGGCGATCAGAGTCACATCGTAGCCCAGGCCGCGGTCGGAGATATCGTTGAGCAAAACCTGGCCGTTCGTTGCATACGCGCAATTACGCACGCTTTTGAACTGGCCACCCTGCTTATCGGGGCGCGCAAGATCGGGCACAACGCTAAAATTGATACCGGAAGGAACCCCACTCGGCAGCCCGAAGGCGACAGTATCTCCGGCCTGAAAGGCGACGATAAACTCACCGATCGGTGTTTGGATAACCAGGGCGTGGGGGTAGCTTGTCAGCTCAAAGGGTTGGGGGCGACCCTCGACATCCACAAATTGAAGGCGCGGAATGAAGGGCGGGCGGGAGCGATAGGTCGACAAACCGGGCTGGACAGAGGTAAGTCGCTCGGCCAACTTGATGTAGAGGGCAAAAGGCTCGTCGCGATTTCGGTAGACCAGCAGCCGAGAGCCGCGGTCGCTGAATGGGATGTGGGCGATATCGATCCGATCTTCCAACAAGCGCAGGTGGGGTGAGTCCGGAATATGCACCGTGACGTCCTCTCGGGTTGGTTTCTCCTTCTATCGTACCCCCGCGACCGTGAAGTTGTCAAACGCTTTTTACAAAATCCGCAACCCGTCGATAGATAGCGCGGCGATGCGGCCCATCGACGAGCAACTGATGACCAGTATCCTCCCAGTAGACCAGCTCTTTCTGTGTGCTGCCGAGCCGCGTATAGATCGTCTGAGCGCTCTCTGGAGGCGCGACGGTATCAAGACGGCCTTGCATCACCAGCGCGGGGGCGCTGAGTGCGGGCAAGATCTGGCGTGCGGCGGCCAGGCACTGGCGCAACTCATCGATAGCGGGGATCGAGATTTTCACGTTACGGCGGATGTGCTCCTGAACCGATGGATCATCGAGATCGGTGCCAACGGGCGCACGCGCCAAGATATCGGCGCGCACAGCAGGAGTAGCGAAGTTGGCGCGGGCATACGGGTAGTACCAGGGCAGAACCTGGCGCACGAACGGTAGTGCAACCAAGCGCCGATCGCCCTGGAGGCTGGCAGGCGTGGAGAGCATAACTAGACCAGCAACGGGCATTTCGTATGCAAGCAGCGCGGCAAGCGCTCCGCCAAGCGAGAAGCCAACGAGCACAACCCGCTCACAGCGCTCAGCGAGGGTGACGAAGCCCTGCCGGGCGCTCGCCAGCCAATCGCGCCACGGCGTAAGATGCAGCGCGAGCGGATCATCGACGTGGCCAGCAAGCCGAAGCCCGAGCACTGTATGATCGTGCGTCGCCAATGAGCGACCAAGCTCACGCATCTCGGCAGGCGAGCCGGAGAACCCGTGTACCAACAAACAGCCAGTTTGACCAGCGGGGAAGAAAAAAGGATCGCTCGTCATGTTAAACCGTCACCAAGTGGGCAAACTCCTCGATATTGCGCGTACCGATACCAGGGATGTCGATCAAGGCCTGCACGCTTGCAAAAGGGCCATGCGCTTTACGATAGGCGATGATGCGGCGGGCCAGCGCTGGCCCAATGCCAGGCAAACTGATCAGGGCATCGAGGTCGGCAGTGTTGATATTGATCAACTCGCCGACAGCGGGCGTCAGTAATGGTGCTATCCCCTGGGCCATAGTGCCATGCTGCTCATCGTGATTGCCGTTATCGCCGACAGCCCGTTCAGCTTCGATCGCACCCTCAACCGGCTCATCAGCCACAGGCACCTCAGCACCCGTGGTGTCCGCTTCTTCGGCGGCTACTTCACCAACCTCAGCCGTCGGCTCGGCGGCGACAGCTTCAGGAGGCGCTATGATTGCAAGCTCTGCTGCCGCCTCGATAGGCTGCGCATGCGACGCGGCGACAGCTGCGGCCAGTGCGTTATCATCGCCAACAGAAACATCGACCGCTGGTGCAGAGCTGAGGCCTATATTAGTATCAGGCGGTGAGCCACGATGGATACGCGTGGGAATACGGCGCACGCCGCCAGACGGCGGATCGACAGGTGGCAGCGGCGGATCAAGCGGCCTATCGTAAGATGCGGGCGCAGGTTCGGAGTGAGCCTGGCGACGCAGCCAGCGCCATCCGGCATACCCGGCGGCGAGGGCAGCGCTGAACACGAGGAGGCGACTAGGCCAGGACATAGAGCTTCTCCGTGTGACAAGACGCGGTGTTCTTAGAGAATTATAGCACAAGGAGTCAGAAGTCAGGATTCGGACGACGGGGAGGGTAACAGACCGTGCATCGGCGCACATGCCGCTCTAGTACGCCGAAGCGTCTGTTCGTCTCCGGCGGACGCTTGACGGCAACGAGTTCAAGCGCGCCCATACCCGGAAGCGAGCGGTCGCCGCGCTGTGCTAGGGGCGGTTATTGCGGCAGCGCTCAGAGCAATAACGCACCGACTCCCAGTTAGCGGCCCATTTTTGCGCCATTCAAAGGGGCGTCCGCATGTTACGCAGATTTTAGTTGGCAACTGGCCTTTTTTGCGCGGTGTGTTTGCGCTTGCATTCGTGGAGCGCGTCTTCGCCATTGCTCAAACCTCGCTCGGCATGTGCAGTTCGCGTTGCAGGGCATAGAGCGAATGGCCAGCCTCACCAATGCGGTCGAGCGTCCCCTCAAGCTTATGCAGATCGTCGCGCTCGACGAGCAGCATGCCTTGCATCTCGTTACCAGAGAGCATAAGCTGCACATTAAGCTGTGCAGCCTGCAGAGCACTGTTGATATTGTGCGCGAGATCGGCGAGCGCCATGCTAAGGCTGCTCACCCGCGAATGCAGAAGCGCACTATGCAGCGCAAGTGCAACGTGTGCTGCTATCAATTCGAGCAAATTGAGCTGCGGCGTAGCGAAAGATGAGTCTGGGTAGTGGTGACAGTGATCACGCCGAGCACGCGCTCACCCCAGATCAGAGGCACGGCCATAGCGCAACGGGTCGGCGCATCATATTCGTGAGCACTGAGCGAAAACCACCGCCGATCGGTATCGGTCTCATCGATAATGAGCGGGCGTCGTTCGCGCAACACCAAGCCAGCCAAGCCGTTGTCGCGCACCGCGAGTGCGCGTTCAGTGCTGGAAACCGCGCCGTTACTCAAGATCAACATCGGCATCTGCGCGGTCGCAGGCAGCGTCAGCAGCAAACTTGCGCGGTCACCGCCGACCATAGCGGTAACCTGAGTTGCGAACTGAACACCGAGCTGTTGCAAATCGTTGCTACCACTGTTTACCATCGCGCGAAACCAAGCAACTGATCGAGCGTGTCGGCGGCAGCCTGCGCCTGCGAGCGATACTGGTCGAACTGGCTTTGCAACGTTGTTTGTTCCAGCACAACACCGACGATCATACCGAGCGCTTCGGCGATAGCGTGATCATCGACATCAAAGGGCCGGTTACGTGTTGCTTCGATCACGCCGACCCGTCGGCGACCGATAACAATCGGGGCCTGAAGCGTGTCTTTAGGCGTTGCTATGCCAGCAAAAGGGGCAGGGACATGCACATTAACACAATCGCAGCTGAGAAGTTCTGCGAGGAGATCGTGCAGGAAAGGCAATGGATCTTCCTGGCGCGATGCAAGCGCGAACTCGGGCAAACTCGAGAGCACACGCTCGAAACGGTGCGCACGTTGCTGCGTAGCGACGATTTCGGCCACCAGGGTCGACATATCAGGATGGGCGGGTTCATTTTTCAGCGGCACGCGAACACCTATGAAATGCTGGCCATAGCCAGGGTAAGAAAGCGGGATAGTGAGACTTGCTGGGGCGAGTAAACTGCTCCAACCGATCTGAACAAACCTCTTTCGGAAGCCTTGTCTAAGGATACAGCAGCTGCAACGAAATACCAGCGCCCATATGTCCTGTTGCTTTGTAGGATAGTTAGTAAAGGGGTGCGAGAAAGTGTTGCTTTCCCGCACCCCTGCTATCTCCTTAGCCAGATCACGCACCGAGCGGTTCAGCCGGGCGTTTGCTTTCAAGCGAGAGCATTCGACCGCGCTGGAACACGAGCTGACCGTTCTCGACATCGACCTCGACGGTATCACCGGGTTTAAACTCGCCTTTGAGCAAGGAACGCGAAAGCGGCGTTTCCAGCAGGCGCTGCACAGTGCGCCGCAATGGGCGCGCACCATAGACAGGGTTGAAACCCTCGGTGACAAGGTACTCCTTGGCCGTCGCTGTGAGCGTCAGCGAGAGTTGCTGGTCGCGCAGACGATCGACAAGTTCGCCGATTTGTAGATCGACAATCCGCGTTAAATCCTCCATGGTCAGCGGATGGAAGAGGATAATATCATCGACGCGATTGAGAAACTCGGGGCGGAAGGCCTGCTTCAGCGCTTCATCGACCTTGCGACGTGCCTCTTTCATATCGAACTGCTGCTTGGCGACACGCCCGGGAGCCGAAAAGCCAATACCCGCCCCCTGAAGGTGCTCAGTACCGGCATTACTGGTCATAATAATGACGGTATTACGAAAATCGACAGTGCGGCCCTGGCCATCGGTCAGCCGACCATCATCGAGCACCTGGAGCAGCGCATTAAAGACATCGGGATGCGCTTTTTCGATCTCGTCGAAAAGCACAACCTGGTAAGGGCGACGGCGAATGCTCTCGGTGAGCTGACCACCCTCGTCGTAGCCGACGTACCCAGGGGGCGCACCGATCAGGCGGCTGACGGTATGGCGCTCCTGGAATTCGCTCATATCGACACGCGTCATCGCCTCGTCGCTGTCGAACATAAACTCGGCCAGCGCCTTGGCCAGCTCGGTTTTGCCGACGCCGGTGGGGCCAACAAAGATAAAGCTACCGATGGGGCGACGCGGATCGCGCAGGCCGCTGCGGGCGCGACGAATGGCATCAGACAGCGCGACGATTGCGTCGTGCTGGCCAATAACACGCTCGTGCAGGCGTAGCTCCATATCGACAAGCTTCTCGCGCTCAGTCTCGAGCATACGGCTGACGGGCACACCTGTCCAACTCGACACGATCTGAGCGACATCCTCGTCGTCGACGACCTCATCGAGATTAGCACTCTGCAGCCATGCCCCACGTTCTTCATCGAACTCTTGCTGAAGTGTAAGAAACCGCGAGCGCAGAATAGCGGCGCGTTCGTACTCGCGCGCGCGCCAGCCTCTTCCTCTTCAGTCTGCAGCTGGTTCAGTTCGTCTTCTTTGACCTTGAGCGAAGCGGGCATCGAGTAGATGTCGATACGCAGCTTAGCGCTCGCCTCATCGATCAAATCGATCGCTTTGTCGGGCAAGAAACGATCGTTGATATAGCGGCTGGAGAGCAGCGCAGCGGCCTTAATCGCCTCGTCGCTAATTGTCAACTGATGATGATCTTCATAGCGTTTGCGCAGGCCACGCAACATCTCGACAGCCGTATCGACATCGGGCTCCTCAACAAAAACCGGGCTAAAGCGCCGCTCGAGGGCAGCGTCCTTCTCGATGTGCTTGCGGTACTCGTCGATCGTTGTCGCGCCGACGACCTGGATCTCGCCGCGTGAGAGCGCGGGCTTGAGCATATTGCTGGCGTCGATGCTACCGGCGGCAGCACCGGCACCGACGACGGTATGTAGCTCGTCGATAAAGAGCACGACCTTGCCCTTAGCGGCACGAACCTCGTCCATCACGGCTTTGAGGCGCTCCTCGAACTCGCCGCGGAACTTGGAACCGGCGACCATTCCGGCGAGGTCGAGCGCGAGCAATTTACGATCGCGCAGTGTCGGCGGCACGTCACCGGTGAGAATACGCTGGGCGAGTCCCTCGGCGATCGCCGTCTTGCCGACACCCGTCTCGCCGACGAGCACGGGGTTATTCTTGGTGCGTCGTGAGAGGATGCGGATCACCGGGTGATCTCAGGCTCGCGCCCGATGACCGGATCGAGCTCGCCCGCCTTGGCGAGCTCGGTAAGATCGGTGCTGTACTTCTCAAGAATCTCGTAGCGGCTCTCAGCGCTCGGATCGTCGGAGCGCTGGCTCCCACGGATCTCCATCAGCACCTGATACAGACGCTCTTGATCGATATTAAATGTATTAAGGATGCGGGCCGAGGCACCTTCGCGCTCAACGCTCAGGGCGATAAGCAGGTGATCGACGCCGACATACTGATCGCCAAGCCGATTGGCTTCTTCCTCAGCGCGTTTCACAAGGCGCTGGGTACGTGGCGTAACATAAACCTGATTGCCGAAACCGTATGAGCCATAGACCTTGGGCGACTTCTCAAGCTCGCGCTCGACGCGCTGAGCAACCGCTTCAAGATCGACTGTCAGCCGGCCGAGCGCACGTGCAGCAAGGCCATCGCGCTGACGCAGCATCGCTAAAAACACATGCTCGACATCAAGCTGTGTATGATGCTGCTCCTGCATAATTTCTTGCGCTGCTTGGAAGGCATCTTGGGCCTTCTCTGTGAAGCGTTCAAGTCTCATAACGTACGTTATCCTTGGCTAAGGTGCCGCCAGTCTATCGCAGACACGCGCCGTCGTGTGCCGTCCTGCACCGGCGAGCTTGCTTTAGTATAGCACAACGACTTTGCAAAAGACGTGCTTGTTGTGTAAGAGTATTGTATGTAGGGCGCAGAGCGCAGAACTGAGAACTCAGAACCAAGAACCAAGAACCAAGAACCGAGAACTAAGAACTAAGAACTGAGAGCCGAGAGCCGAGAGCCGAGAACCAAGAACCCAGAACTCAGAACCCAGAACTCAGAACCGAGAAGCAGAGCCTCTCACGCTTCACGCTTCACGCAGTGTTCTCCTGACTCCTGCCTCCTGACTCCTCACTCCTGACTCCTGCCTCCTGCCTCCGGAGTTACGTGCTAGGGTTTCGGCAGGGGCAGCAAGGTGAAGTAGATGCTCGACGGTGCGCGGTCGCTGCCGGTTTCAAAAGATGATGGGACTGCAGCCTGCGCCCAACCGCTGCTACCGGCGGGGAGCTGAAGATGGTACCAGAGATCGTAGGCGGTAGAGCCGGTCGCACGGCTGTCTTCGGCACCAACGTGAACTTCAAGCAGGGTGAAGCGGGTGTCGGCAGCTACATCGAGCGTTCCCACAATTGCTGCAGCAGTAGTGGGAGCCTCGCGCAAGATCAGCGCTCCATCGGGCCAGCCGGTGGTGATAACAGTGCTAGCTGCGGCAGCAGGCGCAAGCATACGGCTGTTGATCGTATGCGTGGGGTTGCGCCAGCCTTGATCGCTGGGATGATCAGGAGCGTCGATCGGCCAATAACCGGGGCCGGGCGCGCAGTTAGGGCCACAGCGAAAGGGATAACGCGGCTGTGCGCCGTTGACCTCGGCAGTCTCATAGAAGGTGCGCAGCTCAAAATGCAAATGGTTGGGTACATTATCAGCACGCCGCAACACCGTGCCGAGCGTCTGCTGGCGCACCACCATCTCACCGACCGCGACCTGCACAGCGGGATCGAGGTGGCCGTACATACTGAAGAGATCATCGGCGTGGCGCACGATGACGACGCGCCCAGGATAATCCGATCCGACATAGACTACATCACCGGCCGCAATAGCATAAACAGCTGCACCTGCGGTCTCGCCATCTAGCGCATACCAATCCTCGCCGGTGTGCCAGTAGTTTGGGTTATACCAGGTGTTCTCGACGGCATAGCCGTGGCGCATAAAAAAGCCACGGCCCGGCGTTTGGGCAGGCCAGCCGATCGGGTAGGAGAACTGCACCACCGCTGGTTGCGCCGTCGGACTCGGCGCAGGCGTAACGGTCGCCGAAGGGCTGCCGTCGCCGAAGGGGCTGCCGTAACGGTGGCAGTGGGCACAAACGTTACGGCGGGCATAAACGTTGCGGTGGGCATCGCCGTCGCAGTGGGGAGTTCTTGGGCAAGCTGCGGGCTACATGCGATAAGCGCAAGCAGCAAGATGACGCTGAGATAGTGTTTTTCATAAAAGGCATTTTGTGAGAGAACTGTGATGCGTGATGCGTGAATTGAGCATAGGAGCGTAGGGTCGGCGATTGACGCGGGAGGGCTTCCGTGGTAGCATCTGCTGCATCAAGCGAACAGTTACGGGCAGGTGATGTACACACGCTTCCCTGACTGCAACCTATGACCTACAAGTGAATAGCGCTCGGGGTGCCGGGAGAGCCCGGCTGAGATAGCGGCCCGATAGATGCCGCCAACCCGTTGAACCTGACCTGGATTATACCAGCGTAGGGAAGCGATCACAGCCTGTTGCGGCTGCCGATTCCCTATTATGGTCGGCAGCCGTTTTGTTTTGGAAAGGTTCTGTGGGTGGCCATTGTGTGGGCTTTGCCAGCACAACGGCCATTCATACACCTGCCTAAACTTAGAACAGGAGATGACAACATGAAACGCGCAACTGGCTTGATGATGATAGTGTTTGCCCTGACAGCGTGTGGGCCGGCGGCGACAAGTTCACCGACGGCGGCGCCGATCTACACGCCAGCGGTGGGCAGCGTTGCAAACGACGCGCTGACGCCGACGGGTGCGAGCCGCCTGGTGGTGATGAGCCATGATAGTTTTACCGTGAGCGAAGAAGTGCTCGACGCTTTTGAGCAGGCCAACGGTGTAACGGTGGAACTGCTGAAAGCTGGCGATACCGGCACGGCATTGAATCAGGCCATCTTGAGCGCGAACGCGCCGTTGGCCGATGTGTTCTTTGGCGTCGACAACACGTTCCTCAGCCGCGCGTTGGAAGCCGACATTTTCGAGCCTTATCCGTCGCCGGAATTAACGAACATACCTGATGAATTCGAGCTCGACCCAGAGCAGCGCCTGTTGCCCGTCGATGTGGGCTATGTAACGATCAATTACGATCGGGCGGCGCTTACAGCGACGGGGCTAGCAGCACCAAGCGAATTGCGCGAGCTGACGAGCGCGGCGTGGCGGGGCAAGCTCGTGGTGCAGAACCCGGCCACCAGCTCACCGGGGCTAGCCTTTCTACTGGCGACAATCGCGACCTTCGGCGAAGAGGGCGATTACACCTGGCGCGATTTTTGGCGTGAATTGCGTACAAACGAGGTCTATATCAGCAACGATTGGACAGACGCCTACTACACGCAGTTCAGCGGCAGCAGCGGCAAAGGGCCATATCCGTTGGTCGTCTCCTACTCGACAAGCCCGGCGGCAGAAGTCTTTTTCAGCGAAGGGGCATTAAGCGACGCGCCGACAGCAAACCTGTTCGTAGCCGGTAGCAGCTTCCGCCAGATCGAGTTCGTGGGCATCCTCAAGGGCACCGAGCGACGCGCTCTGGCCGAACGCTTTGTGGACTTCGTCTTGCAGGAGCAATTTCAGAACGATATTCCGCTGCAGATGTTCGTCTACCCGGTGAACGAGATAGCCCAGGTGCCAGCGTTGTTCACGCAATTCGCGCCGGTACCGGAGCAGGCCGCAGAGCTTGCGCCGGAGCTTATCGAGGCCAACCGCGAGCGCTGGATTCAGGAGTGGACGGAGATCATGCTGCGTTAGACAAGGTTGTAAAAAGCCGTTGGTGCTGGTCAATGGTGGCGGATGCGCCGCCACCATTGACCAGCACCAACCCGTTCCTGAGCCTGGCGTTCGCTAGAACGGTCACGTAGCACGCTTCACAAATCATAAGGTAGCAATGCGTCAACTGAACGTTATCTTGCTGGTGCTGCCGCTATTTTTTCTGGTAGTGTTTTTCTGCTATCCACTGGCAGCGGTGCTGCGGCTAAGCTTCGCCGATGGGTTGAGCGGCGTGCTTGCGGCGCTACACGACGCTTATTATTGGCGTGTGTTAGGTTTTACACTGTGGCAGGCGACGCTCTCGACAACGTTGACGTTGCTGCTGGGTGTGCCAGGAGCGTATGCCTTTGCGCGTTACGATTTCCCTGGCAAAGCGGCACTACGCGCATTAGCGACGGTGCCATTTGTGATGCCAACCGTTGTGGTAGCCGTTGCCTTTGCAGCCTTACTCGGGCCGCGCGGCTGCTTAACAGCTGGTTGCAGAGCACGTTCGCTCTGGCGCAGCCGCCGATTCGCTTGCAGGGCACGCTGACACTGATTCTGCTAGCGCATGTTTTTTACAACTACTCAGTGGTATTACGGTTGGTAGGCGGTTTCTGGAGCCAACTCGATCCGAAGTTGGAAGAGGCCGCACTAATGCTCGGCGCATCGCCGACACGCGCCTGGCGCACCGTAACGCTGCCATTACTCCTACCTGCATTGGGCGCGGCCGCGCTACTGGTGTTTATCTTCTGCTTCAGCAGCTTCGGCGTCGTTGTCATTTTAGGCGGAGCGCGCTTTGCGACGCTCGAGGTCGAGATCTACCGCCAGACGGCGCAACTGCTGCGGCTCGACATCGCTGCAACGCTAGCGATTATCCAGCTTGGCTGCACAACACTGCTGACCTTGGTCTACACACGGTTGGCAGCACGCAGCGCGGTGCCGCTCGATCCTCAGCCGCAGCGAGCGACGCAGCAGCGTCTGTTTAGGGCAGGATTCAGGGTTCAGGATTCAGGACTCAGGCGGGCCGCAGCGCAAACTATGCTATCGCGCAGTAGCACGCAATTATTTGTCGGCCTGAACATCGTGCTAATGTTGGTTTTGTTGGGAACGCCACTGGCAGCACTGGCCTGGCAATCCATACGTGATAGCGCAAGCGGCAAGTTCACGCTTGAATTTTACCGCGCGCTCGGCGAGAACCGCACCAACGCGGCCTTCTTCGTCGGCCCAGAGGTGGCAATTGTGAATTCCTTGCACATCGCAGCAACGGCAATGGTACTGGCTTTAGTGATGGGTGTGCTGGCGGCGTATTTGCTGGCGCGGAGCGCAGAGCATAAAGCACAGAGCACGGCGGCGCTGGATGCGCTATTTATGCTGCCGTTGGGCACGAGCGCGGTGACGTTAGGGTTGGGCTTTCTAGTCGGGTTTAGTCTGCCAGGGCTAGCGGGGCTACGGACTTCGTGGTGGTTGCTGCCGCTGCTGCACACCCTGGTGGCGCTGCCCTTTGTGGTGCGCGCGGTGCTACCGGCGCTACGCGGGCTCAACCCGCGACTGCGTGAGGCGGCGACTATGTTGGGCGCCACACCGTGGCGCGTCTGGCGCACGATCGACATGCCGTTGCTCACGCCGGCGCTGCTTACAGGCGCAGTGTTTGCCTTCACGATGTCGTTGGGCGAGTTCGGCGCGACGCTCTTAGTGGCGCGGCCTGATCGCCCGACCATTCCGCTGATGATCTATCGCTTTCTCGGCCAGCCGGGGGCGATCAACTATGGTCAGGCGCTCGCGATGAGCACGATGCTGATGATCACAACCGCACTCTGTTTTTTGCTGCTGGAACGCGTGCGCCCGCCGGGAGGCGAGCTTTAATTGTTGCTTATGACTGCGTCGTGGCAGTGCCATGACGCAGTCATAAGCATTTTTATACCACTACCATCTCCTGGTATACACCGAAGCTTTCGCGTAACACATCACACATCTCGCCGAGAGTGGCGTAGGCGCGCACACAATCGAGCATAGCGGGCATAGTGTTGTCGCCGTTTGCGGCAGCCTGTTGCAAGCCTTGAAGGTGCTGCTGCACAAGTGCGTTGTTGCGTTCGCTGCGCACTCGGCTGAGGCGGGCGAGATGCTTCTGCTCACCGGCAGGATCCATGGCCAGGATAGGAATTTCGAGCGGTGCCGCGACTTTGTAGGCGTTCACGCCGACGATCTCGCGCGCGCCGTGGTCGATCTCCTGCTGATAACGATAGGCGGCGTCGGCTATTTCGCGCTGAAAGAAACCGTTGCGGATGGCGGCAATCACGCCGCCCTGCGCGTCGATCTGGCGAAAATAATCGAGCGCCTCGCGCTCCATCCGATCGGTAAGCGCCTCGACAAAATAGCTGCCACCAAGCGGATCGACGGTGTTGGTCACACCGCTCTCGGCGGCGATCACCTGCTGGGTGCGCAGCGCGATAGTGACAGCCTTTTCCGAGGGCAAGGCCAGCGCTTCGTCCATCGAATTGGTATGCAGGCTTTGGGTGCCGCCAAGCACAGCGGCCAGCGCCTGAATAGCAGTACGGACGATATTCACCTCGGGCTGCTGCGCCGTCAGCGAACAGCCAGCCGTCTGGCTATGGAAACGCAGCCACCAGGAGCGCTCTTGTTTGGCAGCATACCTTTCGCGCATCATGCGCGCCCAGATGCGGCGCGCGGCACGGTACTTGGCTATCTCTTCAAAAAAATCGTTATGGGCATTGAAGAAAAACGAAATGCGCGGCGCGAACTCGTCGATGTCGAGGCCGCGTGCCAGCGCCGCTTCGACATAGGCCATACCGTCGGCCAGGGTAAAAGCCAACTCCTGCGTGGCCGTGCTGCCTGCTTCACGGATGTGGTAGCCGCTCACGCTGACGGGATTCCACTGCGGCACGTGGCGGCAGGCGAACTCGACCGTATCGGTGACCAAGCGCATGCTCGGCTCGGGCGGGAAGATATACTCGTTCTGCGCAATGTATTCTTTCAGGATATCGTTCTGCAGTGTTCCCCGTAGCGCAGCCCATGGCACACCACGTTTCTCGGCGACCACAAGATACATCGCCCAGATCATGGCGGCGGGCGAATTGATCGTCATTGAGGTGGACACTTTATCGAGCGGGATGCCGTCGAAGAGAATTTCCATGTCGGCCAGTGACGAAATTGCGACACCGCATTTGCCAAACTCGCCCTCGACCAGCGGATGGTCGGTGTCGCGGCCATAGAGCGTGGGCATATCAAAGGCGACGGAGAGGCCAGTCTGGCCCTGGCTGAGCAGGTAACGAAAGCGCTCGTTGGTCTCTTCGGCGGTGCCAAAGCCAGCAAACATCCGCATCGTCCAAACTTTGCCACGATAGCCGGTGGGATGAATGCCGCGCGTGAACGGATACGCGCCGGGGTGGGCGATGTCGCGCAAATACTCGTTCTCGGTGAGGTCGAGCGGGGTATAGAGGCGCTCAATCGGCGCGCTCGAAGTAGTCATAAACGGCTGATCGCGTTCGGGCGTTTTCTCAAGCGCGGGCCAGAGTACTTGTTGCTGCCAGCGCTCGTGGGCCGCCTGAAGCTCATCTTTTGGTGGGAACATCGTTGTCCTCATGAAAGGTTCACAAAAGAGGGTTTGTGGTCGACGGTGCCGTTGGCACCGTCGACCACAACTCTTTTCCGAACGTGCTATCTAACAGAAGGTGTTGATACATCAAGCAGACGGATCGACGCCAGCGGCGCGCAATTGCACACGCAGGCGTTCAAGCTCAGCTTGGAGGGCATCGGCGCGTTGCTGCTGGGCATCGGCGCGCTGGCGCTCGGCCTCCACCTAATACTCAATGCGGGCTGCGAGTCGAGTGGCATCTTCAGCACGCTGTTGCTCGAAGGCAAGACCCTCAGCACCAGTAGGAATCACCGCACCATTGCGATCTGTCCAGCGCAACCAGCGGTCGTCGCGCTGCTCGAAGACACCACGCCAGATCGTAAGACCAAGGCCGATTGAGTCGAGCCAACGCTCATCGATCTCGTGGTAGCCGCACGGGCTCAGTTCGAAGATACGCAGCGGCGTAGTACCGAAGCGACCCACCGGGTCGAAAACGACGTAGTAAAAGATGCGCAGTCGGGCGTACTCGGCGAGCTTACGGCTGAGATCGCCGCCCTTGGTGTTAGACACAATCTCGATCGCGACCTCGGGCGGCTTGCCGTAGAGCCAGTACAAATACGAGCGATGGCCTTGCTCCCAGGGATCGGCGGGCAACTCGACATCGAGGCTAAGGAAGGTGTCGGGCAGCGTGGCCGGGTTGCGATCGGCGGCGAATAGACCGACGTTGCTCGTAGCGATGAAAGGCCGCGGCGTATCGCCACCAAGCCAGCTACTATAGAGCGGCTCAACGAGCAAACGCTGCTGCATGGCGGAAAACATATTATCCACCGGCGCGTCGTCCTCGGTGATCAGCTCGTGGACGCGCGGGCGCAGTTCGGGCGGGATTTCGAACTGCTGCGCCTTGGCCTCGTCGGACTTCATCTCCGCGCTCATCGGCACCTCCGTGCGGGGCTTGTACATCGATCAGTTTTAGTATACCACGCGCATTCGCCAGGTCGGGCCGCGAGCGGGCGAGCGCCACGGCGCTGACGGAGGTGCAGCCAGCGCTGTGTAGCGCGTCGGCGCAAGCGGCCAGGGTAGAGCCGGTTGTAAGGACATCATCTATAAGTATCGAGTTTTCAGGCGGTGGCTGCTTATGCTGCCAGGCAAAAGCGCCAGCAACATTGGCACTACGTTCGTGGCGCGCGAGCTTGGCCTGATGGCCAGTGTCGCGGCTGCGCACCAGGCCGGTGGTAAGCACCGGCAGCTGCCAATGTTTGGCAAGCGCGCGCGCGATCGCCTCGCGCAGTGCATCGACCAGCGGCTGCAGCGCGATGCCGCACCGCCCCACCCACTGCGCCAGCGTCGAACGTGGGATCTCCAAGCCTGCCCGGCCGAAGATACCCTCTGGCGGTACAACGGCAGGTGGTCGAGGTATTTGGCGACCAGCACATGGGCCAGCAGGCCGGTGGTCGGCACGCCCTTGTCGATGACGTGCGGCGGCACTGGCGCCTGCACGAGCGTCTCGCAATCGCGACACACCCATTTGCCGCGCACATGCCGCTCGACGGTAAACACCCCAGGCGTGTACGGCGATTTTTCAAGATAGTTGTCGCGTGAACCATTCACGCAGCCCTTTGCTTCTGTCCGCAGCCGGTTTCTCGTTCCGGGTTGAGCCACACCGCGTCCGGCAATGTCCAGTTGCGGATGTCGCCTGACCAGCGTTGTGGCTGGCGGCGTCGCGCGGCCTCGTACACGGCGCTTCGATTCCGCAGCAGCGCAGGGGCCTCGCCCCGATCGGCGCTGCACAGGTGTCACATATTTGATCCCGCTGTGACGGTGCTCCTCGTTGTACCA
>JAAUTF010000566.1 GCA_012031775.1 Candidatus Altimarinota bacterium
CATGGCTGCGTTGCAGGCCGCGCAGTGGGTGCGCGCGGCGGGCGGTGTGGTGATGCTCGACGCCGAGCGCGTAAAGGAGACTACACTTGATCTGCTGCCACACAGCGATTATCAGGTCGTCTCCGAGCGTTTTGCGCGCCAAGCCACCGACAGCGACGATCCGGCTGAGGGCGCACGCATTCTGCACGAGCGCTACGGCCAAGTGGCGGTGGTCACCTGCGGTGAGCGCGGCAGTTGGCTGGCCGCCCCCGGTGAGTTCTTTCACACGCCCGCCTTCACTGTCGAGACGGTCGACACCACCGGGGCTGGCGATGTCTTTCACGGCGCGTTTATGCACGGCGTGCTCGCCGGGTGGAGCTTACGCACAACGGCCCGCTTCGCCAGCGCCGTCGCTGCGCTCAAATGTCGTGAGCTCGGCGGTCGCGCCGGCATCCCATCGTTAAGCGAAGTACAGGCGCTGCTCGATGCTCTGTAGCACGGATTGCAGATTGCAGCCACGTTGCCACGCTCTGCCGCCAACCACCAAACGTGCGGCTTCGTGCCCTTCGTGGCAAACTCAAAACGACAGCCGCCTGCGCCGCATCGCCACGCTCTGCAAGAGACCGATCGCGGCCAGCACCGTGATCATAAAGCTGCCGCCATGAGAGATCAGCGGCAGCGGCAGACCGGTGACGGGTACGAGACTAAGGTTCATGCCGATGTTAATCAGCACATGAGCAAGAATCATCGCGAACACACCGACCGCGATCAACCTGCCGAAGAGATCGCTGGCCCGCCCGGCGACGCCAAGCGTCATCCAGAGCAACAGCGCCAGAAACGTGATCAACACCAGGCTACCCAGAAAGCCCATCTCCTCGCCGATCACCGCGAAGATAAAGTCTGAGTGTTGCACTGGAATATAGTTGCCCTGGCTGAGCAAGCCTTTTGTCAGGCCGGTACCGAAGAGCCCGCCCGCGCCGATCGCTTTAAGCGCCTGGATAACATTGTAGCCCTCGTCGGGGTCGACACGCGACGGATCGCTCAACAACCAGTAAAAGGTTGCCAGACGGCTCTTCTGCTCTTCGTCGAGCACCTCGCGCCAGCCGAGCATGAGCACTGGCGTGGCGAGCAAGCACACCACAACGAATTGCTGCCAGGTCATACCGCCCGCCCAGGCCATACACAGCCAGATCGTAGCGAAGACCATAGCCGTACCGAGGTCGGGCTGCAAAAAGATCAGCCCCATCGGCACCGCTACAACCAGCAAAGCCCCGAACTGCACCCGCCATTCGTTGCGTCGGTCTTCGAAGCGCTGCCAGTAGGCGGCGAGCGCGATAATCAGCGCGATCTTGGCGATCTCTGAGGGTTGAAAGGTGCGCGTGCCAAGCGCGATCCAACTCTGCGCGCCCTCACTCACCTGCCCGATCACCAGCACAACCCCCAGCACAGCGATAGTGCCGATGTAAAGCGGGCGCGCCAAGCTAGAGAGCAGCCGATAATCCAACATGGTCATCGCTGTCATGGCTGCCAGGCCGATCGTCATCGTCACAATATGGTTGGGGAAGATCGTGCGCAGCGGCGTGCCCAGGCCGGTCACAGCATTTAGAGTGGCGCTATACACCGCCACTAGGCTGATCGTCAGCAGCACAAGCACACAGCAGAGCAGTGGGTAGTTGTAGTCGCGCCAGTAACGTGGTTCCATGAGGGTACAAGTTTGAGGGTACAAGTTTGAGGGTACAGGATACAAAGAGTTTGGCGTAGTGAATATCCAGGCGACCGGCTCAGTTATTGCAGGTATAAGAATGGCGGATCAACCCGGCAGATACAAGCTGCATCTTAAATCCGCAATCACATCAGGCAAGATCCCGGTCGAGCGCGGCGGCGACACGACGCACCTCAGCCATCATCGCATTGAAGCGTTCGGGCACGAGCGCCTGCTCACCATCGCATACGGCAAAGGCTGGATCGTTATGCACCTCGACGATCAGACCATCGGCACCGGCGGCGATCGCGGCGCGTGCCATTGGCACAACCTGTTGCCAGCGCCCGCTCGCGTGCGACGGGTCGACGATCACCGGTAGGTGCGAGAGCTGTTTGATAATCGGCACCGCCCCCAGATCGAGCGTAAAACGTGCGCTGTCATCGAAGGTGCGAATGCCGCGCTCACAGAGCACCACATTTGGATTGCCCTCGTTGAGAATATACTCAGCAGCCAGCAGCAAATCTTTCACGGTTGCAGCGAAACTTCGCTTGAGCAACACCGGGCGGCGCGAGCGCCCGACAGCACGCAGCAACGAGTAGTTCTGCATATTACGTGCGCCGATCTGCAGCATATCGGCGTACTCTTCGACCAGCGGTAGGCTCTCGCTATCGATGACCTCGGTGACGACCGGCAAGCCGCTATGCTCACGTGCCTCAGCCAGGATGCGCAGCCCTTCCTCGGCTAGACCGTGAAATGAGTAGGGCGACGTACGCGGCTTGTATGCGCCACCGCGCAGTAATTTCGCGCCCGCAGCTGCTACATGCTCGGCAACGCCCAGTGTTTGCTCACGGCTCTCCACAGTACATGGCCCGGCGATCACCACCACCGCATTGCCGCCGAGCGCTACATCGCCGATAGTAACGATAGTGTCGGCCTCGTGGAACTCGCGGCTCACCAATTTATAGGGCGAGGTAATGCGGATCAACTGGCCAACGCCCGCCAGCCGCTCGATGCGCGCCGCCTGCTCGATCGGCCCACGGTTGCCAGTGATGCCGATCGCCGTACGCGTCGGCCCGGGCATCGCATGCGGCGCATAGCCCATCGCCCGTATCTCAGCGCAAACACGTTCGACCTGCTCGGGCGTCGCGCCTGCCTCCATCACCACTAACATAGGTTTCGCTCCGCTAACCTCTCAGGAAGGGAATGTTGCTGTCAATCTTGGTGGAGAGGCCACCAAAAACCGACAGCAACAACCCTCTTTTCTAACACCGTGTCTTACTCGTAGATCCAACTATCCTCGCGCGTGTCCACTCGGTTATCAACTCTTCCGGCTTGAAGAAGATCGCCGTCTCGCGCTCACCGCTCGCCGCCGAGTCGGAGGCGTGGATCAAGTTACGCCCAATTTCAACACCGAAGTCGCCGCGAATCGTGCCGGGTGCCGCTTTCGCCGGGTTGGTCGCACCAACCATGGTGCGGATCATCTCAACTGTACCCTCTTTGCCGACAACCACTGCTACCACCACCGGTGCCGAGGTGATATAGCTCACCAAACCGTTGAAGAAGGCCTTGCCTTCGTGCTCGCCATAATGTGTGCGCGCAAGTTCTTCGCCCACATGCATCAGCTTCAGGCCTTGCAATTTCAGGCCGCGCTGTTCCAGGCGCGAAAGAATAGGACCGACGAGGCCACGTTGTACGGCGTCCGGCTTAAGAATAATGAGGGCGCGCTCCATAACAAATCCTCGCTGTCGCAGCTACAATCGGTTACGCTCAAAGCCACCTGGCTCGCGTCGGCAGTATACCATGTTCCAAAAAGAAGATGGACAGGGCGTTTGTCGAGGCAAAGCCTCAGCAAACGCCCTGTCCATCTTCTACGCGTAAGAGCTTCCCTCGAATTAAGCGGGCACAGCTTCGGCAATACGCTTGGCGCGCGCCGCATTTCCATCTTCACAAGGCCAAGATTGACGGTGCGTTGTGTGATCACAACTAGTATCAGGTCGCGCGCCTCAAGCAGCAAGATCGAACCATCTTTGGCGTCGATGATCGAGTCGACAAGGGTACCAACGCCGATGCGCTTGGTGGCCTTATCGATCTCGCCGAAGACCGCCGCCGACATCGCGCCGAGTATTTCGGCATCTTCTTCATCCAGCAACGTGCTAGCGACGACCAACCCATCTTTGCCGACAAGGAGGCTCCCGATCACTCCGTCTACCCGGATGAGATCCTCCACGATCCGCCGCATGACCTGACCCTTGGTGATTGGCTGCATAACTGGTATCTTCTCATCTACTGAGAGAGCGTATATCCATAGGCGGCGATCGCGTCGCGCACCCGACCTTGTTTGGTGTAGGCGTCGCCGAGTACACGGTAGAACTGGCGCATCGAGAGTTCGTCGTTCAGACCTGGGATCAAATCCTCGAGATCTTCTACGACCCGATCGAGCGCGCTGCCGCTACGGATGATCTGCTTGTAGTTCGAAGCAGCCACTTCGGCGTGGCCGCTTTGTGCAGCCACCCGCGCAACGGCAAACCGCAACGCCACATTGCCCGGCTCCACCGCTAGTTGTTCGAGATACTCATCGATCGCCGGATCGCCGGTAAGTTCCAGTCGCGCCATAGTGCTCAGCGGCGGTGGTACATTTCTGCTGGTGGCAGCTTGCGGACGTTCGACGCGTGGTTTCGCAGCGAGGTCGCGCCAC
>JAAUTF010000567.1 GCA_012031775.1 Candidatus Altimarinota bacterium
GGGGGGCGTTGAGCGTGATCGGCCACACATCAACGAGCGGGCGGCGATAGGAGCGACTCAGGAAGACGAAAATAGGCGGCGGGGGGGCAGCGGTCGTGCCAGGCGCGGGCGCACCCCGCCGCGCAACAGGTCGATTTCCAGCAGATGCACACCCGTCGCAAACAGTTCCTGGCGCTTCTTTTCATAGGCGTCAGCGCCATCGAGTCCAGGGCGCTTGTTGGCGGGCGAGAGCAGCTCGATCGAAGTGATCAGCGTCTGCTGCAGCACGCTGCGGATCTCGATGCGGGCATAGCGTGTGGGAATATCGATCTGCACCGGGAGCGTTAGCGGGGCGGGCGCAATAGCGACGGCCACCTCACCGGCGTCCGGGTCATCATCGCGCAGCACGCCGATGTCGGGGATGAACGCCTGGCGCGACGGCGCGATCTCGATGCTTTCGAGCGTGACATAGGGCGTAATAACGGCGACATAGTTGGGATTCAACTGCGTCTGGATAGCATCACAGCTCGCCGTAATCAGGCGCGTATGCAAATCGGGCCACAGACCAGCTTGTTCAAGATACGGATCCATGCCAGGGAAGGGCAGTTCCATGCACACCTCCGGTTCGCTCGTTGTTTATCAGGCCATGATAGCACACCAGGAGTTTCAGATGCTCACTTCGACCGGCACGTTCACTGATCTTGACCTTGACCTGACGGGCCTCGACCTCGCCACGATCAGCATACCCGCGCTTGCTGCCTGGCTGCAAAACAACGGCGCGTCGCACCTCCGCCCCATCGAGCGCATCGAACTGGCCGAGCGGCTGATCACCCGCCGCCGCTTCCTAATCGGCGTGGGAGCGCTGGGCGTGGGCGCGATCACCGGCTGTGGGCCACAAGAGCAGGCGTCAGCACCGCCAGCGACGGTTGCGCGACACGCGAGTTCATCGACTCAACTGGCAAGGCGGTACAGGTGCCGATGAAGGCGAGCCGCATTGTCGCAGCACACGATTACAACGCTGCGTTGCAGCTGCTATCCTTGGGAGCGCCCGTCGTCGGTATGGTGTCGCGTGGCGGCGGCTTTACTGACGATGTCTCACGCTATTTCGATGTAAGCAAAGTTACTGACATCGGTGACTACCAGCAGCCGAACATCGAGATTATCGCTCAACTCCAGCCTGATCTGATCGTTGCACCTGCTTCTGGTGGCTCGCCAGATCTTGGCGAGGACACAATGGAGCGGCTTGCGGAAATTGTCCCCAACCAGTAGGGGTCAACACATTTCGCTCGCTCGAAGACGTGATGGCTGATTTCGCAGTCCTGGTCGGTGATGCTGCAACGGTAAGTATTGTTGACCAGCAAGCCGAGTTCGCGCGTGTTATCGGTGAAATACAGAGTCTGCTTGGCTCACGGTGGCAGGAGATGACGGTTGGTGTCGTGGAGATCCGTCAGGATCAGCTCGGTACGTTTGGGGCAACAGCGGTTTTGCCAACAGATATTCTGACTCGTGTGGGGGTGTCTTGGGTTCCGCTGCAAGGAGAAGCCGACACGGCGGCCAATGGCGGCTTCCTCTACGGTCTCAGCTATGAGCGCTTGACTGAATTTAACGCCGATCTGCTGCTCGTGACGCAATTTGACGTGCCTGACTACGCCGAGATCCCAATTTATCAACAACTTCCGGTCGTTCAGGCGGGTCAAGTCATTCTTGTTCCCGAGGGTGTGTTCTACGGTGTGCATTACCCCAACTACATTGCCACTGCCACATTTTTGCTCGACGAGCTGCGAGCGCTGGGCGAACTGCGAACGGACATTGTGTAAAACTCATCTCGCTACGTGCCGCATCGTTCTGGCCTAATCATCCTGCGCCAGCGCGGCATCGCCAACGTGGCGCTGGGCGGCTTTCTCACCAACTGCTGTGTGGAATCGACTAAGCGCACCGCTTATGAACTGGGCTACACCGTGGTCACGCTCACCGACTGCACCGCGACCACCAGCGAAGAGGAGCAGCGTGTACCAGCCGTAGCCAAGGGACAAGTCTACCCGGTAGATGTGAAGATCTGGGTGCAGGGCGAGGGGCTGTTCGCCTATGAGACTCTAGTAGAGGAGGTTGTGGCACGGCTGGCTCCTTAGCCGCTTGGAGCAGGTCGTAGCGCGCAACCGACAGCGCGAGCGCGCTATCGACCTGCCTCCGCTCTGGTGACATTGGTATACTATATGGTGACGACGAGAGTTACTGCATCCTGCATCCTGCATCCTGACTTCTGCGGTAAGCAGAGGCTCGTTCGCGCAAACTTGGCAACCGCCAGGATGGTGCTTCATGGTAGCTAACCCATAGTAGTCTCTGGCGGGATCGCGCCTTTGTGCAGTTCTGGCTTGCCCGTGTAGTCTCGATCAGTGGCTCGACGATCACGGCGGGCGGTCAGCCCTTTGGTGCGGCGATCGGTGGCGCGCTCGCCGAAGTGTTCGACGTACGCACCGCCCTGCTCCTGGTCGCCGTCGGCGTAGCTACAAGTGCAATCTACGGTTGGTATTCGCCGCTGCGTGCCGCAACCCTTCCAGCACCGACGGAGTAGATAGGTGATTAAGCACGTGGCAAGGGCAGCGCGATCATCTGCTATAGTCAGGCCTGGTGCTTTCATCACGCACCACAAGCTGTGGATAGTGTTGCCAGCACTTGTATCGGTGCGGCGGCGTGCGATGCTGTGCGTCATCCTGCTGCTCATGCTAGAGCTGAAGCTGCTTAGCCCGCTTAGCTGTGTCATCCACTATTTGATGTGGTTCCTGTGTACCTCGTTTGCCAATCTCTACCACGAGCATCACGCACGCTCAGCGTAGCTTTCTTTGTCGGCCTCAGGTGCAAGCACCCCGTCGTGCATCGTCAGGACACGGTCGCAGAGCAGATCGAGGAGCGGGCGGTCGTGACTTACGATCACGATCGCCGTACCATTGCGCGCTGTTGTCGCCAGAAGCCGCAGGATAGCCGCCGCTATCGAAGCGTCCAGCGCACTGGTCGGCTCGTCGGCGATGATCAGCCCCGGTGCGGCTACCAGAGCTCTGGCGATGGCGATCCGTTGGCACTGGCCGACCGAGAGCTCAGCCGGGCGCGCGTCAGGATCGATGTGGGCTAAGCCGACGTGGCTCAGGTGTTCTTGCGCAATGCTACGCTGCTGTGCAGCTGATAGCCGCGCCGCTCGATGCGGTGCGGTCAAGGGTTCGGCAATTGTACGCCAAATGGGCCAGCGTCGATCCAGGCTGCCGAGCGGATCTTGAAAGATCGGCATCACAAAACCGTTACGGGCCAGCGGGCTGTACAAACGCGTGCTGCCGCCCTGTGTCGCGAGGGTACCGTTAAGCAAGACTGTCCCGCTCGCCGGTGTTTCGATTGTTGCGAGCAAACGAAGCAGAGTCGACTTGCCGCACCCGGAAGGGCCGGCGATGCCAACAATTTCACCCTGGCGAACGGCCATGCTTGCTGCGCGCACAGCCGCAACCGCGCGCGCTCCCCGCCCATACTGCTGCGCAACCTGCCGTGCTTCAACAACCAGCACCGGTGATCGGCGCACGTGCAGGGTATTGCGCGTGACCACGGGCGCTACGACGGGCAAGTCTATGGGCGCTGCCAGGCCAGCGAGCGGGTTGAGCACAGGACAGGCCACACCATTATGCAGCAGTGGCTCGTACTGATGGCAGGCGGGCAGAGCAAACGCGCAACGTGGGGCGAAGGCGCAGCCAACAAGCGGCTCGGTTAGCCGCGGCGGTGTGCCGGCGAGGGCACCGGCATACCCTGCGCGGTGCGCGGAGTGGCGGCCAGCAGGCTACGCGTATAGGGATGACGTGGTCGCGTGAGGATCTCGCTTGTCGGGCCGATCTCGACAATGCGGCCAGCATAACAGACGGCAACTCGGTCGGTGTGACGAGCGACAACGCCGATATCGTGGCTAACCAGCAGCACAGCCGCGCCCGTGCGCCGGAGCGCCTCCAGAGTTGCATCGGCGCGGTCGGCGTCTAAAGCACTTGTCGGCTCATCGGCGATGATCAGCCCCGGCTGATGCGCGGCTGCGGCGGCGATCGTGGCGCGCTGGAGCATTCCGCCGCTCCACTGGTGCGGGTAACGCCGCATCTGCGTTGCCACTCGCGCGATACCCAGATTGTTCAAAGCAGCTGCCGTCACGCCGCGGGGCGGATGCTGATCGTGAGCGCGCCAGGCCTCGGCCACATGTCGCTCGACCCGGTCGAGCGGGTTGCAGGCCGCAAAGGGGTTCTGGGCGACAAAGCCGATCTGCAGGCCACGGATGCGCCGGAGCGCCTGCGGCGAGGCATCGCTGATCGTAGTGTCGCCAAGGTCGATCCGCCATCGACCTGTCGTGTCGGCTGGCAAGAGGCCGAGGACT
>JAAUTF010000568.1 GCA_012031775.1 Candidatus Altimarinota bacterium
GGCGGGCGCGGGTCGTCGGAGACGACTTTGAGCATCGCGCCGTTCTCATCCTGCAGCAGAAAAGTCCAACGCCCGTCGGCATCGTACTCACCAGTGCTACCGAGAAAGCCGGCGAGCTGCACGCTGCGGCTGCTGTTGCGCGCCTCGTCCACACTAGTAGTGTACGAGCGAAACGCGTCTCTAAAGCCAAAAAAGCCATAAACGAGCGCCAGCAGAATGATGCCAAAGGCGGCGATGTGCAGCGGCTTGATGTCGAAGCCGCGCTTAATGGGCGGGGATGCAGTTGCCATAAAGCTCCTTTTGAGAGTACAGATGACGGGGTACAGGTAACAGGTCACAACCTTGCCTGTCCCAGCTAGCCAGTAACTTCCTCTTCAGCCGGTTCATTCACGCGCGTCAGCGTAACCTGAGGCACCGCTGCCGGTGCGGTTGCCGCCTCGCGCTCAAGTCGTTCGAGATCGCGGCGCATCTGTTTTGCGCTTGCGTCGATGCGCCAGAGATAGAACCAGATGCCGACCCAAACAGCGAGGGCCACGGCCATCGCCACATAGATCGCAACGCCTGCTTCGAGCGCAACATTCATAGACGGACCTTCTCTCGCTGCTCAAGCGCCCCTTGCAGACTTAGCAGATCGGAGCGCACCAAAAACATCCAGACAAACAGCGCGCTGAAGCCAAAAATGGCGGCCAGAAAAGTCAGCAGGGTGCGCTGATTTTCTAGCAAGCCAGTGCCTGGGGCTTCGATGTTCAGGCGCGCCGTGCCATTTTGCAGATCGACCTCTTCCAGACCGATTTGAAAGCGGGTGCCAGGGAACTGCGGGCGGTCGGCCATCGAGACGGCGTTCAGATCGAAACTAGGCTGAAGCACTGTCTCGCTGGTGAGGCCAGGCTCACTAACTTTGACATCGGCGACGATGAGCTCGCCCTGCTGCTGCAGGCCAAGCAGCTCGACCTTACGGTCGCCGAGCAGGCCGATCTTGCCTTCGCTCAACACGATACCGTCGCAGTTACTGCCCTGGATAAAGGCGCAATTGGGGTGCAGCGTGCTCTCGGCGAGGCGCGGCGCGACAAAAAACAGAAACGGCATTCGTCGCAAAAGCGAAGAGCGCGTAGACCGCACCGAGCTGGCGGCGACGCTGTGGTTCGTCGATGGCGGCGCGCAGCGCAAAGAGCGCGGCGTAGATCAGCAGTAGCACAAAGATCGACGTCTGGCGCGGATCCCAGTTCCAATACACGCCCCAGACAACTTGCGAGAAAATAGCGCCGGTGACCGTGGCAAGGATGGTGAAAAGCAGGCCGTTCTCGGCGGCAGCCACCGCTCGATCATCGTGGCGGGTATTGCCGCGCCAGAGGTAGAGCGCACTGTAGATGGCGGAGATCGTAAACGCGATAGCGCCGACCCAGGCGGTGGGCACGTGCATAATCACGATACGCCCGGCGTTACCGAGACCTTCGTAGCGCGGAACGATCAAGAACATGGCGATGACGATGCCAGCGATCCATAGACCAAGAAAGATCTTGGCAAACTGACCGAAGCGCTGCGCCATGGGGGCACCTTTCCAGACCCAAATGGGTACATGCGTGTGAAACATCATACATCGCAGCGCTCTGCGCCGCAATAGATTCTATTCGCTCATTTTATCACAAAGTGAACAATATGCGCGCTCATGCTTCCCACACAAAACGAAAAAGCAGCAGCGAGGCGACGAAGGTGACGATAGCGTAGGAGAAAAGTGCTTGCAGTAGTGGAGCACCGCTCGCCCATGGGCTGCCATCGAGCGCGAGCGCGGTGCCTTGAATAGCGACAATCAAAGGTGGGACGACGAGCGGGAAGGCGAGCACGGCAAAGAGCGCGCCCTTGAAGCTGGCCTTCGCGATGATCGCAGCCAGAATCGTCGTCGCGGTGCTCAGGCAGAGGCTGCCCATGGCTAGTGTGGCGATAAACAGCCCGACATTGCCGACAGTGATGCGCAAGAGCAGCACAAAGAGCATGGTGCTGACGATCTCCACAGCGGCGAGCAGGGCGAGGTTGAAGAGCAGTTTGCCCAGGTAGACGGCGTGGGGCGGCGCGCTCAAGCGCAGCGCGACCATGGTGCGCGCCTCTTCCTCGTGAACGAAACTGCGCGCCAGACTATTGAGCGCGCAAAGAGCAGCGTGATCCACAGCAGTGCTGCCTGGATCGCCGTGCCGTCGCCATCGCGGCGCAGGCCGAGTTGCGGCACGGTAAAGCTGACAGCCGTAGCTGTGCCGGCCGCGAAAAGGAGCATGGCGTTGAGCGCGTAGCGTGTTCGCAGTTCGGTGCGCAGATCCTTAACAAAGACCGACCAGACCGCGCGCAGTAGATCGCTCTTCGGCCCCGTAGCCGTCGGCATGCGTAAGAAGTCGCGCTGAGATTCATCCATAACTCGATGTATTTCTGGTCGCACTGCCGCGACTGTATAGAAGATAAACCAGCTTTGTGCTGGTAAACTTTGTGCCAACCCAGGCGGCACTCCGAAACATAATCAGGTCAAACCTAAAATTAAATCACCGTAGCGCAGCTCACGCGGATCGTTGGTGGCGATCACCACGCTACCGTAGCGGCGTTGCTCTGCGATCAGTTCGGCAACGATGCCAGCTCCGCGTTCGTCGAGCGTGACAGTCGGCTCGTCGAGCAGCAAGATCGGCGGCTGATGAAGAAGCGCGAAGGCGTAACGTAGGCGCTGCGTCATACCCGACGAGTATACTGCAAGGCGGTCATCGCCGCGCCCACCAAGACCGACGCGATCGAGCAAACGGTCGATGGTAGAGTCGCAGTCGACTAGGCCGCGCAAGGTCGCAAAGAAGCGTAGGTTCTCGCGCGCGCTCAGCTCGCGATAAAGCGCAAGGTCGGGCGCGACGAGGCCGATAAGGTCGCGGGCAAGGGTTGGTGTCAACCGTGAAGCGGCCCGAGTGTAGTATACTTCGCCCCGTTCGGCTTGTTGTAAGCCGGCCAGAATGCGCAGAAAGGTACTTTTGCCACTGCCATTAGCCCCGGTGACAACGAGCACCTCGTGCGGCCGCAGCTGAAGTGAGACCGCCTCGAAGATGAGGCGTGAACCATAACGCACCGCTACATTATTAACCGTGAGCGTGACCATGGGTTTATTGTAGCACGACCCCTACCACCATATCATTGCAGATGGTATAACACAGGCCTGGCTTCTTGTACAAACTCTATAGGATTGCTCTATCATGTAAATGACCACAACTCACACCAGCGGTTTCACAAGCCCGTCGGGGCTGCTCTATAAAGGCAGGGAGAAGTTATGCCACGCACGCTGATTGTGTATGCAAAGGATGGCCGCGACTGGGTACGTGAAAGTCAGATTGCCTCATTCCGCGACGATGCCGATGTTTTATATCAGGCGCTTTGCGCCGACGCGCTGATGCTTGCGCTTGCGCTCAACGGTACGCAAGCGGTCTGGGCCAGTCGCGCCCCGCGCGCCTATGCTCAGCCAGATGTTGCTGTGATTGCGCTGAACGGCAGCGATTGGAACGCGGTCGGCGAGGCCTTTGCACAAAGCGCGCACCCGGCGGTGCTGATCGGGATCGACACTCCTCACCTGCCCCTGAACCGCCTGCGCGATGCCTTCACGCGGCTTGAGGACGGGGCCGATCTAGTGATCGGCCCGGCTGAAGACGGTAGCCCCTATCTGATCGGTATAAAGGCGGCGCTGCCCGGCTTCTTCGATGCTATGCCACACGATCACAACCACTCGATGCGAGCTCTGCAGCAACGTGTCGGCGAAGCGGGGTTACGCCTGACGCGTCTGCCGGGATGGTACCGCATCAACGGCTACGACGATCTGCACCGCCTGAACGAAGACCTGCGGGTGATGCCGCACGATGTCGCTGTACATACGCGGGCTTTTCTTAACGCCGGGCTCGATCAAGCCCAGGTTGTGGGAGGGTAGAGTGTTAGCGGTATTTGCTAGCTTTGCCAGCAAATACCGCTAACGCCACCTAGCGCACTTTGGTCTGCTGTAGTACTATAGGGGTAATGCATTATAGTACTGTCATCTCACCAAAGGAGCAGCGCGATGGCATCGAATCCTTCTCACTCACAGGCGTCCTTCTGGGTTGATGCCGATCTGGGCGTCGACGATGCATTGGCGGTGGCATGGTTGTTGCGCCGCCCGCAAGCGCGGATCGTTGGCGTCAGCAGCGTTTTCGGCAACAGCAGCGTACAGCGTGCCACTGTGAACTGGCTGACGCTACTCGAGATGAGCGGGGTTAGCGTCCCGCTTGTTACGGGCGCGAGCGCGCCGCTCCAGCAGGCGAGTTCGGCCACGCTGCCGCCGCTGTTCGGCCCCGATGCGCTCTGGCCTGTAGG
>JAAUTF010000022.1 GCA_012031775.1 Candidatus Altimarinota bacterium
TAGTTGATCGCTCGCATGATCGCCTGACGCACGGCCATATCGTTGAAGGGCGGCTCCTGAATGTTCAGGGCCATACGAAAGCCGCCGGTGCCGGGCGTGCCGTAGTTGAAGTAGAGGCCCTCCTGGGCGTCGACTACCGCCTTGGCTGCTGTTGGCGGATACAGTGCGATATCGGCCTCGTCGTTCTGTACGGCTAGCAGGCGTGCCTGCGGATCGGTGACAAAGCGCACCGCGATCCCGGGCAGCGCGGGTAAACCCTGCCAGTAGCCGGTGAAGCGCTCTAGCAGCATTTCTTGATCGTTGAGGCTCGCTACCTGGTACGGGCCGGTGTAGATTCCAGCGCCGACTAAGGCAGCGAAGTTGTCGCCGGCTGCCTCTACCACAGCGACATCTCGACTGGGGAAAAACGGCCTCGTCGGCCAGCGCCGGGAGTACGCCCGTGTTCGGCTCAACGGTGTTCAGCGTCACTTCCAGGTCGCCGGTGACCGCAGCGCGTGTTCCTTCGACAAAGTTGCTCTGGGCTCCTGCCGAAAGCTCTAATTGACGGTTGATCAGCGCCGCCAGCCCTGCGGCGTCCAGCGTCTTGCCATTCTGGAAAGTGACGCCCTCGCGTAGCTGAAGGCGCCAGTTCGTATCGTCAATCTGCTCGATCGTTTCCAACAACCACGGGTAGTGCTTGCCATCGGCGCGAAATTGCATCATCAACTCGCCGACGCCAAACTCCGGCATCCAGAAACCGTCTTCAACCGGATCCATGCTGGCGATCTGAAACGAGGTCACAATGCGCAGTGGCGGCAGCTCAGGTGCAGCGGTAGGGGCGGCGGTGGCTGCAAGCGGCGCCTCAGGTGTGGCGGTTGCGGGTGCGGTTGGGGCATCTGGTGTTGTGGCGGCATTGGCGGGCGCAGTAGGCCCCTGGGCGGCGGGCGGGCTGCCACAGGCCGTGAGCAGCAGGGCGACGACAGCCAGCAGGGTGAACAGCGGAAACTCATTCGGACTCCTCATTTAGAACGAGCGACAATCAGATGCGGCCTTCACGAACCTACCGAGTACCGGGCCAAGGTACTCGGCACCGTATACTGTGCGAACGCGGGCGGTGACAGTGCTCGATGGATGCTGCAGCACTAGTAAAACTGCTGCGTCTACTGCGGCGACACCCCAGTCACCCGTAACGCTATACCGTGGCCAGCTCAGTCGACAAGTGCAGAGTCAGTTGGTGATGCATACGTGCTCTCCGTCGTCGCATCTTGTTCGGGTACACGCCCTGGCACAATGCGGTACTCTGCCAGCGGTTGTCTGCCGACCAAATGCGTGGTGACGATCTGTGCGACCGCATCTGGTGCTTGCAGGCTATACCAGACGCCGTCGGGGTAAACTACGAGCACCGGGCCGCGGTTGCACGGGTAGAGACAACCAGTGGCAGCTACCAGCACGCGCTCGTCGTTGCCGCGCAGCCCGTGGGCTGCCAGTTGATCGTTGAGTTGTGCCCAGCACGAGTCGGCACCCAGCGCTGTGCAGCGCGGTCCACGACAGGTGAGCAGGTGGTACTGATGGGTCGGCAGCACGCTCCATCCCGCCGGGTTGTGCTCCCAGTTGGGCAGCGCACGGGCGCGCACGTCTTGCCCGCCCTCGGCGGCGAAGACAGTGGCCACAAGGGCTGCCTCCAGCGCAGGATGGTCGCCGAGCCCCTCCCCAAGCACGATCGCCATGGCGCGCTTCGGGTTGTTGGCCTGCCAGCGCCGTGCCACTTTGGCGAGCCAGGCTTCGAGGTTGGCGTCGCCTGGCACGAAGACCGGCAGCACCAGCGTTTGCGTTGCACCGCTGGCCGCGCAGACATCTAAAGCCTGTGGTAATGCGCGCTCAGCTTGGTCGACCTGTGCGCCTATAACGCGCAGATAGCGCTCTGTGCTCTCGACCGCAGCGACCAGTCGCGCCAGCTGTCGGCGGGGAGCGCCGCTGTAGCCGCCGCGTCCAAGGAGAATGACGGCTGTCTTGTTGATAGTTTGTATCATTGATGATTGGCGTAGCGAGGCTCCATAAATGCATCTACAGGCTTCTAGAAAAGAAGCAAGGCCGCAGTGCTTGCACGCGGTACAGCTCCATGCAAGCACCCTCAACCTTTCCATAAACCAGGAGGGTTGTTATGAAATTAATGATAGTCTATATCATTGAAGCTGTCAAGATGATCAGGTGCGTATCCATCGTAAGGCCGAACTACCTGTGATCTCCGGCACCGCCGTATTCCAGATGGTGCAAGTCGAACCCGGCCCAGATGAACAATAAAAAACTGATAAGATTGATCGGCGTCCGAATACTGTTAAGAAAATTCCAGCTATCACGTGCCTCCTGCCAGTCGGCGGGCGGATTCGTGACATCCCAGGTCTTGACGTAGTTGTTGAGCGGAACATTCAACACAATGGTGAACACGCTGACGCCAAAACAGAACAGCAGCCAGGCCACGAAGGTCAAACGCCAGAAAGAACTGGTGCGATAACGCCAGAGTTTGATCAAGGGGTACAAAGGTAGCAGCATCGCGATCGTCGCCACCACAATCACACCAGTTGGAAAAGCATCGAGGTTGACGATTAATAATTGCTCGGCGTTCGCATATTCTGCGGCGCTCAACCTGTTGAGCATCGGGATGACTCCCTGGGCAAAGGTGTACAGAAGGCCAGCGAACAAGCCGACGCCGAAGGTGTAGATCAGATGGATAATTTTGATGTCGCGCATAATCGTAAACCCTAAGGTGTGAGAAGAAGGTTGTGTCGCTGCTGACGCCAACGCCGCCAGCAGCAACACGATCCTGTACATAAAGAGACTATACACAGCACTATAAAGATAATCTATAATAAAGCGTCTGGTTTTCTTAGTTATTCATCTTGTATTGCTGGAGACTGCTGTGGATGTGCTGACCAGTGTTTTGGAGACGCTGCGCTTCCACAGCACACTGTACTGTCGGGTTGAGATCGGTGCGCCGTGGGGCCTGTATTTTGCGCCAACCCGCGTGGCAACATTTCATGTGATCGACCGAGGTAGTTGCTGGCTGCGTCTCGATGGTGCAACGCCTGTGCTGCCATTGGCGGGCGGCGACTTGGTTGTCTTTCCTCATGGTGCCGGGCATCAGCTCGGCGACACGCCAGAAACGCTGCCGATCACCACGATTCAGCTCGACAAGGATATTCCGTCGGAGCCGGAGGTGCGCTGCTACCCGAATACGGGGGGGACAACGCGCTTTCTGTGTGGCTTATTCGACATCACACAGCCGGCGGGGCACACGTTACTGGCCTTGCTGCCGCCGCTCATCCATATTAAAGGGGAGGATGGGCAGAGTGTGCCATGGCTGGAGGCAATGCTCAAATTTCTCGCAAGCGAAGTGGGATCAGGCCGCCTGGGGAGCGATACACTGGTGCGGCGCTTGACAGATATGCTCTTCGTTCAGGTGATCCGTGCCTGGGTGGAGACGAGCCCGGTGCAGGAAGGAAACTGGCTGGCGGCGCTCCGCGATCCACAAATTGGTGCCGCGCTTGCGCTGATGCACCGTTACCCGGAACGCAGCTGGACGGTGGCGACATTAGCTGGCACCGTGAGTATGTCGCGCTCGGCCTTTGCGGCCCGCTTTAGCTATCTGGTGGGCGATCCACCACTTCAGTATCTCCGGCGCTGGCGTATACAGAAAGCGATCGAAATGCTGCTCCACACCGAGCACCGCATCGCTGAAATCGCCAGCAGCGTGGGGTATGAGTCCGAGGTTTCATTCAGCCAAGTATTTAAACGCCAGATCGGACACGCCCCGCAGGAGTACCGGCGTCGTGTCGTAGCAGCGCAGCGCTCTTTGTCAGGCTAGCCGCATTATCGTCAGCCAGGCCGCGCGGTGACGGTGCCGCTTGTTGCGAGGAAGGCTTATGAATACGATAGAGTCCCAGGTGCAGACGCAGTACAATGCGCTGGCGACGATCTACGATCAGTTCTGGCGCGGCTATATCGACGCGACACTCAGCCTGCTCGACGCGCAGCTTGGCTCGACGGAGCAGCTTGTATTGTTAGATGTAGCCTGCGGCACGGGCGCGCTTGCCTACCGCCTTGGGCCAGGCGCGGCGCGGCAGCTGGTCGGCATCGATCTCGCCGCAGACATGCTCGCGATTGCAGCGCAGAAGCTCGCCGCGTGGCGCGCCTGTTCGCTGACGCACGGGCGGGCCGATGCTCTGCCCTATGCTGATGCCAGTTTCGACCTGGTGGTGACTGCCAGCGCCTTGCACTACTTTCCCGATCCTGTCGCCGCTCTGCGCGAGATGGCGCGCGTTGTCAGGCCCGGTGGGCGTGTCATCGTGCTCGACTGGTGCCGTGATTTCGTGCTCTGCAAGCTTTGCGATATAGCACTTCAACGGCTCGACCCGGCGCATCACGCCTGCTATAGCCAGCGCGAGCTGCGAGATTTTTTGCGCAAGCCGGGCTTATATTGCGCGCCGAGCAGCGCCATCGTGTGCGTGTGGTTTGGGGCATGATGGTTGCGGTCGGCGTCGCCGAGTAGGTGGTTACCTGCACACCAGCGGTTAGTGCTGCCGCCCGCCGCGTAGCCTGTGCCAATTGGCCCGCACCCCGGTGCTGAGGTTGGCATTGGTGCTGCCGATACTGAGGTTGGCATTGGTGCTGCCGATGCTAAGGTTGGCGTTGGTGCTGCCGATGCTCAAGATGGCATTAGTGCTGCCGATGCTCAGGATCGAGCCGATGCTGCCCACGCTCAGGATCGAGCCGATGCTGCACAAACTGCGTACGCTAAGCACGCTGGCGAAACTGCGGAAACTCAGTGCCGCAAAGGAGCTGGCATAGCTGCGCCAGCTCCAGCGTGTGGCGTGCGCTGATGACGACATAACAGGTTCTCCTTGCCTACAACAGGACTCAGGATGCAATAGCTCCAGCCCGTCACAATGCGTGCGCTGGGGCGTGAACGCGCAATCGTCGTGTTCAACGCTTTAAGCGACGCCTGCCTATTGTACATTAATTTGCGCCGCACTTTATGGCAGATAGGCGGCAGGCAATACGGCGCTCAGGGTGCCTTCTAGCGCGTTACAGGCGCAGAGTGAACGCTACTTTCCCGAGACTGGCTACCGTGTCGGCGGTGTGTTTTTGCGCTATTGAGAGCAGCACGGCGATCTGGCGGTGTTCGGCTACCCGCTCACGCCGCAGCTGGTCGCGCGCGGGCGAAGGAGCCGCCGCATCCCGCATCTTATTTGAGGCTGGCCAGGCGCGCAAGCTGGACTACCACATCGCGCAACTCGGCTGGCTCCACCGGCTTCGGCACATAATGCTCGAAGCCCGAGGCCAGCACGCGCAAGCGGTCTTCGATGCGTACGTAGGCGGTGAGCGCGACCGCGACGATGCTGCCGCCTTGATCGGGCGGCAGCGCGCGCACCTGTTTGATCAGCCAATAGCCATCTTCGCCTGGCATGGCGATATCTGAGATTAACACGACGGGCTGCCAGTCACGGACAATTGCAAGCGCTTCGCGTGCCTGTGCGCTGGTACGTACAATGGCACCGCACGGGACAAGCATGTCGTGTAGCAGGTCGAGCAGGTCGGGCTGTCGTCGACAACCAGCACTCGCAGCCCGTCTAGTTCCGGCGGGCAGTGCTCGCTGGCGTGTTCTAGTGCGAGCGCGTTGTGCAATAGCGACACGTCACGATCGGCAGCCGGCAGCAACACGGTGAACGTTGCGCCCATGCCCTCACCGGCGCTTGTCACGCGGACACTGCCGCCGTGCAGCTCGACAAGGTGGCGCACGATGCCAGGCCGAGCCCCAGACCGCCATGGGCGCGGTGGGTGGTGCCGTCGGCCTGGCGGAAACGATCGAAGACAAAGGGCAGGAAATCGGTGGGAATACCCTGACCAGTGTCGCGCACGCTGAGCTGCACGAGCGCGACACGGCGCTTCAGCTCAATTATAATGGCACCCCCGCTTGGGGTGAACTTGACGGCGTTCGACAGCAAATTCCACACGATCTGTTGCAGGCGGTTCGCATCGCCGATGATGATACCTGCATCTGGTGCCAGATCGAGTTCGATTGTAAGCTCTTTGGCATCGGCCGCTGGCCGCACCGTATCTAACGCTGCGCGCACCACCTCCGCCAGGTCGACGGGTGCAGGTTCGATGCGGATCTTGCCGCTGACAATGCGCGAAATATCCAACAAATCTTCGATCAGCTGGGCCTGCGCTTTGGCGCTGCGCACCATTTTTTCTACTGTGCGGGCGATATAGGCCGCATCGCGCTGGCGCATCTGCAACATCTGCGCGTAGCCGAGGAACGCAGTGAGCGGGGTGCGCAGCTCGTGCGAGACGGTGGCGAGGAACTCATCTTTCAGGCGGCTTGCCTCTTCGGCTTGGGCGCGGGCGGCGCGCTCTTGCGTGTAGAGCCGCTCGCGCTCCGCCTCGAACTCTTTGCGTTCGGTGATGTCCACCGTCTGTCCGATCTGTCGTCGTGCCCGGCCCTGGGCATCACGAATAGTCATGGCGCGATCGAGCACCCAGCGGTAGTGGCCATCACGGTGGCGCACGCGATACTCAGCGCTCTTGATTACATCAGGCCCGCGCTGCACCAACACAGCCTCCTCATTCTCGCTGGTGATCGGGCGGTCGTCCGGATGAATCAGTGCGCGCCAGGCCTGCCAGGTTGTGGCAACCATATCACGCGTGTAGCCGAGCACGCGCTCGAAGCTCTCGCTGCGGGTCACCGTGCCGGTATCCAGATCCCACTCGTAGTTGAAACCCTGGGCGGCCTCTTCGGCCAGGCGGAAGCGATGGTTGGCTGTCGCCAGTTGCTCTTCTGCGCGTTTACGCTCGCTGATGTCGGTGCCGACGCAGCCGATGTTGCCGCCCGGCAGCGGGAATTTCTGGCTTAGAAAGGTAAAGTTTTGCCCATTGTAGGTGAAACTCTCTTCGAAACGCTGCGTCTGACCGCTCGTTTGCACCTGCTGATCTTCGGTGTGAAAGAGTTCGGCAAGCTCGGCGGGAAAGAGTTCGTGGTCGGTTTTGCCGATCACTTCGGCGACGGTTTTGCTGAGCGAGGTGAGAAAGGCTTTGTTCACAACGGTATAACGCCCTGCCGCATCTTTGATGAACAGCGAGCCGGGCGAGTTCTCCATAAACGCGGCTAGCTGCGCCTCGCTCGCCTGCATCGCTGCAAAATGCTGTGTGCGCGCGATCGCCTGCGCGGCCTGCCCGGCCAGAGCGAGTAGAAAATTTTGCTCTTCTGCTTCGAAGGTCAGCGGTTCGGCGAAGGTGAAGTTGAGCCCGCCGAATACGTGTCCGTCGACGACGAGCGGCAGGCTCACCGCACCCTCGGCAGCGAGTTGGTGAATCTGTGCTTCAAGGTGCGGGTATTGCTGGATGAAGTCGGCGCGCGATCGGATCCAGATCGGCCGCGCCTCGCGCACTGCCGCCGCCGCCGGAATGTTCGCCGTGAGCGGAAAGCGCTGGTAATGCGCGATCAAGCTAGGGTTCGTGTGTTGCCAACCTGCCAGCGAGAGATGGTCGACGTGCAGCAGGTAGAGCGTGCCAGACTGAGCGCGCGGAACGCCGCTCGTGGCCTGTTTGCCCGTCAGCCCTTGTACCAGTACGGCGTCGTACACTTCAACCGGGGTGGTAGCGCCGCTTAAGGCAACGGTAACAGCTTGCAGCCGCTCGGCCCGTTCACGTGCGGTTCGCTCGGCGTCGAAGAGGCGCGCACGTTCATACGCTACCGCTGCGCGGTCGGCTAGAGCCAGGGCAAAGGCGCGGTCGGCGGGATCCCAGGTGCGCGGCGCGTCGAAATGCATCGTCAGCACGCCGAATATTTCGCTACCACGCCGCAGTGGCAGATGAATACTGGCCTGGGTGTGATGTTTACTCGCAAAAGGCACCAGATCTGGGTAGTGTAGCGCCAGCTCTTCAACACGGCTAAAAAACACACCTTCGCCGTTGCGAACGGCTGCTGTGGCCGGGTGATGCGCTTCGAGCGGGAGGGCCGCATAACGCTGCACTTCATCTGCCGTCAGCTTTGCACTGGTTGCCAATTCATCAATAACCAGGTGTACGCCCACAACACGACGCACCGCGCCGCCATCGGCGTGCAGCGCCTGCGTCACCTCGCGCAAAATGACTTGCCGTACCTCGGCCAGCGACTGCGTGGCGGCGAAGCGCGCGGTTACTTCCTGTAGGCAATGGAGGCGCTCTTCGGCTCGTTTGCGCTCGTCGATATCGAACGTGACCCCCAGCCAGCGTTGCGTTGTACCCTGCTTGTCGGTAAGTGGCGTCGCGCGTGTCATATGCCAGCGATAGGTATTGTCGTGCGCTCGTAAGCGCAGCTCCATCGTGTACGGCGTACCCGCAGCGATATGATGCTGAAACATCGTGGTGATGGCGTCGCGCTCGTCGGGGTGCAGCGCCTGCGACCAACCCTCGCGATATATGGTAGCGAGGCTCAGGCCGGTGTAATCGAACCATTTCTGGCTCAAGTAGGTGATCGACCCATCGGCGGCCAACGACCAGACCATGTGCGAAGAGAGTTCGGTCAAAGCGCGGTACTTCTCTTCGCTCTGTCGCAGCGCCTCCTCGATCAACTTGCGCTCGGTAATATCGATCGTGACGCCGACGATTTGCTCGACCTCGCCGGTGATGCTGGTAAAGGCGCGGGCGCGCTCTTCAAGCCAGCTCACCTGGCCGTTGTCCGGGCGCGTGATGCGGAACTCGGAGAGATAGTCGCCGCCCTGGGTGGCTATCTGGTGTACTTTGGCCAGATGCGCGTCTTTATCTTCGGGCCACACCAGCGCGAAACCTTCCGCCGCGCTTGCCAGGGCCGGCAACCCGTAGATATCGGCGAAACTTGGGCTCAGCGTGATCCGATCTTCGCGCAGGATCCACTCCCAGGCGACCATACGATTCGCGGTAATCGCGAGCTGCACGCGGGTCTCGCTAGCGCGGATGCGCGCTTCAGCCTCGCGCCGGAGCTGCGCCAGCGCAAGTGTCGAGCGCACACGCGCCAGCAGTTCGTTGGCGCTGAAGGGTTTAATCAGGTACTCATCGGCACCGGCCTGTATGCCTTCAATGCGCGCTTCTTCGCCGGCACGCGCCGAGAGCAATATCACCGGTATGGTTTGGGTTGCAGCATCCGCGCGTAACTCTGCCAACAGCTCGAAGCCATCGCGGCGCGGCATCATCACATCGCTTATGATGAGATCGAAGGGCTGCGCGCGCGCGAGTTCGAGCGCGCTGTCGCCGTCGCTGGTTGCCATCACCTCGTACCGCTCGCTCAACAGTCGGCGCATATACACACGTAAATCGGCGTTGTCGTCGGCCAACAAGATCCGCGCGCGCCGCCCGCTCTTGTGAGTCCCCTGCTCTCCACGCTCTGAGCCCTCAGTTCTCAGTTCTCGGTTCTCGGTTCTTAGCGCGGCGCTTGTTTCATCGTCGGGGAGCCAACGCAACGCCTCTTCGACAAAGGCCGTCCGGCGGTGCTCGTCAAACGCGGTATCCGGGGCATCGTGGACGCGCTCGGGCGGCAAATGCGCCTTGCCGCTGGGGATGCGCACCCGAAAGGTCGAGCCCTTGCCGATCGCGCTCGTCACCGTCACGCTGCCGCCGTGCAGGCGCACCAATTCCTGAACAAGCGCGAGCCCAATGCCGGTGCCCTCAAACGTACGGCCTTGCGCGCCCTTAACCCGGTGAAAGCGCTCGAAATAGTGGGCAGCTCGGACTCCGGAATGCCGGTGCCGGTATCGGCCACCGTCAGTTCGACTACCGCGCCGTGCGAGCGCAACCCGACAGCGATCGATCCGGCGAAGGTAAATTTAAAAGCGTTGGAGATCAAGTTGAGCACGATCTTTTCCCACAGCTCGCGGTCGACATAGATCGGCTCTGCCAGCGGTGGGCAATCGAGCAGCAGCTCAAGGCCAGCGCTCTCGATCATCGAGCGGAAGACACTGGCCAGATCGGTGGTCAGCTGCGCCAGATCGGTCGGCGCATATGTGGCTTGCAGGCGCCCCGCTTCGAGACGCGAGAAATCCAGCAGGCTATTGACCAACCTGAGCAGGCGCAGCGCGTTGCGATAGGCTGCCTCCAGACGCTCCTGGTCGGCGCTTGTGAGCTGTTCACGGTGCGCCAGTATGTCTTCGAGTGGCCCCAGCATCAGCGTCAGCGGGGTGCGAAATTCGTGGCTGACATTCGAGAAGAACGTCGTTTTTGCCTCGTCGATGGCGGCGAGTGCCTCGGCACGGCGGCGCTCGGCCTCATAAGCATCGGCGTTGCCGATAGCGGTAGCGACTTGCAGCGCAACCCGATCGATAAAGGTGCGATACGATTCATCGAGCGCGCGGCGCGGGCTGATACCGACGAGTAACAGGCCGCTCGGCGCGCTTGTCTGATGGCCCGAGATCGGCACAGTTAGTACCTGGCTTAGCGGCTCGGGCCAGACGGAACCGCGTGGCGCAGGGCCAAAACGGTCACTGTCCCACACGATCTCAACACTGCGCGCGCTGACGATCATCTCGTTTACCTGCCACGGCAGCATGGCATCGTTGGCATCGAGCGTCGCCGGGCAGAGCGCCTCGGGCAGGGCTGTGCCAGCGTGCGCAATACGCCGAAACGACCGCATGCCGTCCTCGCGCAGATAGAAATAACAGAAGGGCAGGTCGGTCTGATCACGATCGAGCAGCGCAGCAGCCCGCGTGCAGGCCTCGGCAGCAGATCTAGCCCCCGCCGTATTTTCGCTCAGCGCGCGCAGCAGGCCAGCGCGCCGCTCCTCGATCACCCGATAGGTGGTCTCGATCACCGCGTTAAAGATACCGGCGACCGCACCGTTCTCGCCGCGAATCGGGCTGAACGTAAAGTTAAAATAACACTCCTCCGTATATCCATGGCGGTGCATCGGCAGCAGTTGGTCTTGCTGCCAGACGCCCTCGCCCGTTTGTTGAACTGTATCGAAAAGCGGCCCGATCTCGCTCCAAATCTCAGGCCAGACATCGCGCCCCGAGCGCCCGAGTGCCCAGGGGTGCTTCTCGCCAAGAATCGGGCTCCAGGCGTCGTTGTAAAGCAGCGAAAGCTGCGCCCCCCAATAGATCGCGATGGGAAAGCGCGAGCTGAGGCAGATACTTGCAGCCGAGCGCAGGCTTTGCGGCCATAAGCCTGGCGCACCGAAGGGCGTCTGCGCCCAATCGAAATCGCGCATGCGCTCGCCTAGCTCGACGCCGTTCAGGTCGTTGGTCACTATGCCCTCCGCCTTCTCTATCTGGTGCAGCACTTGTGAGTTTCGCAAAATGACGATCTTTCAGCGTAGCAAGATCGCTGCCAGAACGTGGCGGGCGCAGCGAGCCGGTTCTAGCCATATCTTGCTATCAATTGCCCGCTTCAGTGGCCTCTGCCCCCCAGCACAGTTCCAAGCTACCTGTCTGGCCATCAGAAGTATAACGATGGCGTCCCAGTGCGATAGGCATGATCTGCAATTTCACATCTGCCATTGCACCAACCCGGTGCTTCAGCCCATGAGCATGCGCCAGACCAAAATACGTCGGCGTTCACACCTACGGCGAAGGTTGGGGTGAGAGCTTATGCCGAAAGTCGCCTGCTTTGCCGCAGGAGCGTTGTGTATTTGGCACGGGGCATGCTCAATTAGAAAAGCACGTTAAAGCGTTCGCCAGAACCGCAAGGTTCTTAGGAACTACCCATGAGCGATTCGCAGTACACACGACTTGTTGGCACAGATGGCGAGTTGGGGCGGGTAGTTGGCGTTGCTCCCGCTACCGCAGGAGAGACCTCATCGGTAATGGTGGAGCTGAGCGATGGCACCCGCATCCTGCTTCCCCAAGCGATGCTGGCGCGGGAGGTTGATGGCCATTATGCCGTTGCGTTGAGCCGCGCAGAGCTTGTGGCGCACATTGGCGACGATCAGCGCATTGTTTTGCCAGTGGTGGCCGAAGAATTGCACGTCGAGAAACGTGAGCATACCACTGGGCGCGTTCGTGTCCGTAAGCTGGTACGTGAACAAGAAGAGACGGTCGACGAAACACTGCTACGCGAATATGTCGAGGTCGAGCGTGTCCCGCTCAATCAGGCGCTCGACGCTCCGGCTACTGTGCGCTACGACGGCGAGGTGATGGTTATTCCTGTAATGGAAGAGCTGCTTGTTGTCGAGAAGCGTCTGGTGCTCCGCGAAGAGATCCGGCTGGTTAAGCGTGTAGCGCAGATCCCCCATCAACAGACCGTGACGCTGCGTAGTGAAGAAGTGGTCGTCGAGCGCGATCCGCGCGAAACGCCGACTGATGGTGCATTGGAACAGTAGAGAAAGGGCGAAGAAAATGCCGAAGACGATTGTTGGCCTGTTCGATACGAGCAGTGAGGCTGAAGCCGCCGTACGTGATCTTCAAACATCAGGGTTTAGCGCCGATGAGATCAGTGTTGTCGCGAACAACGCCGAGGGCATCGTGCAGGGCGACGGCGACAGCGGCACGCGCGCAGAAGAGACGGCTGGCAGTGCCGCTGTTGGTGGTACGGTGGTCGGCGGCGGTATTGGCCTGTTGATGGGCCTCGGTTTGCTCTTCATCCCCGGCATTGGCCCGGTTGCAGCAGCTGGCACCTTAGCGACGACGCTCGGCATGGGTGCTCTTGGCGCAGGCGTTGGCGCAGCAACTGGCGGCCTCGCCGGGGCGCTCGTTGGCTCGGGCATTCCCGAGAACGAAGCCGGTGTCTATGCCGAGGGCGTGCGCCGCGGCGGCACGCTGGTGATGGTTGACACTGGCGACGACCGGGCGCAACTCGCTGTCGACGCGCTGGAGCGCAATAACCCGGTCGATATCGAGCGCCGTGAGGTTACGCTGCGCGAGAGCGGCTGGACAAGTTTCGATCCGAACGCCGAGCCATACACAGCAGAGCGCGGTGCAGAGCGGCCGACCACACCGGTGGCCAACACAACGCGCCAAACAAACGCTACTGTGGCGGGCGAAACGGTGCTTCCGGTCATCGAGGAAGAACTCACTGTCGGTAAGCGCGAGGTCGAACGCGGCCGAGTGCGTGTTCACAGCCGTGTCACCGCGACCCCGGTGGAAGAGCAGGTGCGCCTGCGCGAGGAACACGTCACCATCGAGCGCCGCCCTGTCGACCGCGAGGTGACAGCTGCCGACGCTGACCTGTTTAAAGAACAGCAGATCGAGCTGCGCGAAACCGCTGAGCAGGCCGTTGTCTCGAAAGAAGCACGTGTGGTCGAGGAGGTTGTCGTCGATAAGGAAGTCGAGGAGCGCGTCGAGACGGTGCGCGACACCGTGCGCCGCACCGATGTCGATATTGAGGAAGGCGTAGCGGCTAGAGGTGATTACAGCAGCTATAGCAGCGATTTCCGCAACTACTATACAACTAACTACGCCAATAGTGGGCACACCTACGAGCAGTACGATCCGGCCTTCCAGTACGGCTACACGCTCGCGTCGGATAAGCGCTATCACGGCAAGGAGTGGAGCGCGGTTGAGGCCGACGCGCGCCGTTCGTGGGAGCAGCATAACAGCGGTAGCTGGGAGCAGTTTAAAGACTCCATTCGTTACGCCTGGGATCGGGCGCGCGGCCGTGCCTAAGCCATAGCAGAGCCGCGATCTCTGCCCTTTCGTGCCGCTGTAATCTATGCAATGCGAGCCGTGAAAGGTGAGGTACAGCTCACGGATCGCGTTTCCATCTGAAGCTAAGGAGAATCAATCATATGAGCCAGACCGTTGTTGGACTGTTCGAGAACATGCAGGACGCCCAGTTGGCCACCCAGGATCTGCTGGCGAGCGGCTTTAATCGCAACCAGGTGAGTCTGGTGACAAATGCGGCTGAGAGCCGTGATATGCTCGACAATCTGAACATCTTGATCGGCGAGCCGGATGTACGCTTCTACCAGGAAGGTGTGCGCCGTGGTGGCAGCCTTGTTGTCGTCAATGCCGCCGACCGTGATGCGAGCCAGGCCGCCAATATCCTTGCCCGCTACAACATGGTCGATGTCGACGCGCGCAGCGCCGAATATAGCACGAGCGGCAACGCCTTCAACCTGCGCGATTACAGCGAGCAAGACTATGTTTTGCCCGTGGTTGAAGAAGAGCTGCAGATCGGCAAGCGTGAGGTCGAGCGCCGCCGCATGCGCGTCTATACCCGTGTGACCGAGACGCCGGTGGAAGAGCAGGTTCGGCTGCGTGAGGAACATATCAACGTCGAGCGTCGCCCGGTCGACCGTCCGGTGACCGAGGCGGACATGGCGGCGTTCAAAGAGGGCACGATCGAGATGACCGAGCGCGCCGAAGAGGCTGTCGTCTCCAAAGTCGCCCACGTTATCGAAGAGGTCGTGATCGGCAAAGAGGCCAGCGAGCACGTCGAGACGGTGCGCGATACCGTGCGCCGCACCGATGTCGAGGTCGAGCAGACTGGCGCGCAGACGACGGGACGCACTACTAGTGCAGTAGCGGGCTGGGACACATACGACGCGGATTTCCGCAACTATTACACCAGTAACTACGCCAACAGCGGTTATACCTACGAGCAGTATCGCCCCGTGCTGCAATACGGCTACGACATCGCCAACAACGATAGCTATCGCGGCAAAGACTGGTCGGCGATCGAGGTTGATGCGCGTCAGCGTTGGGAAGAGCGTAACCCCGGCACGTGGGAGCAGTTCAAAGATTCGGTTCAGTACGCCTGGCAGCGTGTGCGTGGCCGATAATAAGGCTATTATTGGCGTGGTGTGTTAGCGGTGTCGCTGCCAACACACCACGCCAAACCGCAACGATGCACCGGCATTTGGGGTCGATCGGTGCGCCCGTAGCGCACAGCGATGCGCTTGCGCTTCCAAGTTCTACCTTCTGCTAGAGGCAAGCGGCTCGCGTATTAACTTTCCGGCAGGTTCACAGGGGCTTGTCGCATTCCATAGAGGTACCAATGGCAACTCAAAGTTCTGGTGGCACGGTTGGCGTCTACGATAATAAGCGCAGCACCGGGCCAAAGCATACAAGTGATATTGACGTACGTCCGACCGATCTGGTGCGCTGGGGGCCAGTGCTAGCTGGGCTCTGTGCGGCCCTGGCGACACTGGTGACGCTGAGCGTGCTGGGCCTGGCGATCGGTTTATCGAGCTACGACCCCAATGCACCGCTCAGCGCGTTCGGTATCGGTGCGGGGATCTGGGGCGCGATCACCGCCCTTATCTCCTTTCTCGTCGGCGGCTGGCTGGCGGGCCGCTCGGCGGCCTTCAGCGGTAATACGAGCGGAGTCTTGAATGGCGCCATGGTCTGGTTCGTCGCTGTGCCGCTGCTGATCTACCTGCTCGGCGCAGGTATTGGTTCGCTCGCGCGTACAGCTGGTGCGGTTGCCGGCACAGCCGCTGAAGTGGCGGGTTCGGCTGCGGCCAATCCTGCGGTACAGGCCACCGCCGGGGCGGTCGCCAACGATCCAGCGACGCAGGGTGCAGTCGAAGGTGTGCAGGCCACAGCCCAAGCCGCAGTCGACTCGGTGACACCGCAGGATGTCGATAACGCTGCTGATCGCGCTGGCTCGACGGCCTGGAGCATCTTGCTCTCGCTGGGCTTGGCGGCGGCGGCATCTGTTCTGGGCGGCTATCTCGGTGGGCGCGCCCGCGATACGACAACAGTTGCCTAACCGTACCTGACTGTATGCCCCCGTGTCGTTGAACGGCACGGGGGCATTTTTATTGTCGACAGTTGGCATCTCCAGCGTCGCAGGTGCTGCCCTGTTCGCAGGGATAGTTCCCCAGCCTTCCGCTTCTGCTACCATAACAGAGCGCAGCGGAGATGCGTCGGCGGCGCAGTGTGCTGGAGATGACATGGCAGAGACGTCAATTCAGGTGCGAGGAAGGCCACGCGTGTCCGACAATCGCCGCTGGTGGGTGATGGCGGCGTGCTGCCTGGCCACATGCGCCAAAATACCGAACCGCCGCTCTGGCTCTTCAACCCGCCGACCACGAGCGCCTTCAATGCAAGCTGGGCCAACTATGGCCTCTGGATGAGCTTCCTCGCCCTGGGTTCGCTGTCGCTGGTGCTGATCAGCGGCGTACTGGGCGACATCTTTGGCCGTCGGCGGGTCATGCTGATCGGCCTCGTCGGGTTGCTCGTGGCCAATGTGCTGGCAATAATCGCGCCGACACCGCCGGTGCTGCTGGTATCGCGTGTGATCGCCAGCATCTTTGGCCCGCTGGTATTACCGCTTTCGCTCTCGATTCTTTTTCTCGCCTTCGCCGACGATGAACTCGCGCGTTCGCGCGCGCTCGCGGTTTTTGTGTTGCTAACCAATACAGCCGTGCTTACGGCGGGCCTGTTGGGCCAGTTGATGAACACCCTGCTCGATTACCGCGGAATGTTTCTTGTCTCTACTGTGCTCGCGCTCGTCGCGATCGTCTTTATCTGGCGCGAGACGACCGAGAGTCGTGTGCCGCAAGACCGGCGCGTCGATGTGGTTGGCCACGCGGCCTGGGCGCTCACAGTGTTGCTGATGATGGCCAGCCTGGTGGCTTGGCGTATCGATAGGCCGAACGCTCGCCTGGCCGCTACCCTCTCGTTAATCGGAGTTGCGATCGGCGTCGCCTTTCTGGTCTGGTGGGATCGCCGCACTCCCGACTCGATCTTCGGTTACAGCCAGATCAAGCGTCGCGCGCTGATCGTGCTGATCCTCTATGGTGCCTGCATGCAGTTCGGCTTTGTCGGGCTGGCCACACAGATCCGTAACACCTTGCAGGCCGTCTATGGTTATCACGTCGTGCTGGCAACGCTGGCGCTCACCCCGCTGTTGCTCGGCATGGCTTTCACCGTCTTTTATGCCACGCGCCGCCTTACTACTGTGCGCGCACAACCGCTACTTGCCGCCAGCCTTGCCATTGGGGCACTGGTAAGCTTGTTAGTTGTGCTCACAAATGCGGGCGCTAGCTACCCCTGGCTGGCCCTGCTGCTGCTGGTCTTTGGCGCGGTGATGGTGATCGCCAATGTTACCTGGACAGCGGTGTTTTTCCTGGCAATGCCAGACGATGTTGTCGGGGTGCGCACCGGGATTAACAGCTCGGTATTTCAACTCGGTGGCACCATCGGCGGATCGGTCACCGCAGCCTTGCTCGTCGACATCGGCTTAAGTTTTTATCGCCAACTGTTGCTGGTAGGCGGCGTGCCCGGCGACCGTATCCCCGACGCGCTTGCGGCGCTTAATACGATTCTCGATCCGGCAACGCCGAGCGCTGTGCTCGACCCCGCGATCGCCGAGCGCTTGCTGGCCGGTTACCAACTGGCCTATCTGATGGCCTTTAACCGTGTCATCCTGCTGATCGCCGCTGTCTGTGCGGTGGGTAGCATTCTCGTGTGGTACGCCCTGCCTCGTCTTCAACCCGCTAAAGCTGTAGAGCAGTAGAGGAAGCCCATGTCCGACCGCCCCTCGAACCCGCGAACGAGCGCTGCCCGACAGCTCGAAGGCCGCTTCGGCCTCACCCTGGAGCAATGGGAAAACATCATCGAAATTGTGGCCACCGTGCTGCTCTCGCTCGCAGCATTGGCGACCTCATGGAGCGGCTATCAGGCCAGCCTCTACAACGGCGAGATGTCCACGCTCTACAATCGTGCGGCAGTCAAACGTGTTGAGGCGACCCGCGCGGTCACACTGGCGAACCAGCAAATTCAGGTCGATCTCGAGCTCTTCACCAGCTGGTTGGATGCTTATGCTAGCGGCAACACGCGTCTGGTCGATTTCTACCAGACGCGCTTTGAGCCCGAGTTCGCGCGCGCGTTTGCCGTCTGATCGCTACGCGACCCGCTGAACAATCCGGCTGCCGTGCGCCAGCCCCTTCGACCTGCCCGACTACGAACTGCCGGGCCTTGTCGAGGCCGACGCCTGACGCAAGAGTCAGAGGAGATGTTCGAGCGAGGGAACGCAGCAGGTGCTATCGGCGACAACTACGTGCTCAACACTGTTGTTCTGGCGCTCGTGCTTTTCCTCGGCGCATTAGAACCGCGCCTCAACGCGCTCAGCCTGCGCACTGTCATTATCGTTATGGCGCTGCTCCTCTTGCTCTACGGCCTCTTCAATCTGCTCCGCTACCCGCTGTTTATAAATGGCGGGTAGGCGAAACTTCTTGCTAGTCTAGCGCCTGTTTCTCTGGCTATCAGCTCTTCCGCATTCGGTTGCCGCTGCTGGCTGGCCTCTACGGCTATACCCTGGTCACTGGCTGGTTCGGGCCGATACCTGCTGGAGCATCATCGTCGGCATCGATGGTGTACCGCTTGGCTACGGCGTCGGTGTACAGCTCGCGACATTCCTCGGGATTGGCGGTCTCTTCGGCATGCTAATCGGCATGTTGTTCTTCAGCGCGCGCGATGTGCTGGTGATGGTCTCGACCGCGCTCAGCGAGGCTGGCCTGATTTGGCGGGGCACCCTTTCCGTAGCTCCTTGACAGTCAGCGCCTGCTCACGATAGAATAGCTTCAACGACACAATGAGCGAGGCGGGTATGGATACATCGGTACTTGACCATCAGTTGATCATCGGTGGCATGGACTGCGCCGGGTGCGCGCGCACGATCGAGAGCGGTGTTGCGCAGCTGGCGGGTGTGCAGTCCTGTGAAATGAGCTTTACTAGTGAGCGGCTGCGCATCAGCGGCACGGTAGCGCGCGCAGCGATTGTGCAGCGCATCTACGAGTTAGGATACACGGTTTGTCGAGCCCGAGGAGCACGTAGCAGCGCCTGCCCCGGTGCCCGGCTTTCTTCGGTTTATGTGGGTGCGCCCAGATACACGCCTGGCGCTGCTTGGGGCGCTCTTGCTCGTGCCCGGGCTCGTGCTCCACGAGGTTTTGGGCTGGGATGCACTGTGGATCGACGCGCTCGCGCTGCTGGCTATGATGCTGACGATTGGCCCGATCGCGCGCAGCGCCTGGCGCGCCCTGCGAGTCAATCGCGAGCTGAATATCAACGCACTGATGACCATCGCGGCTGTCGGTGCCCTGGTGATCGGCGCTATCGTCGAAGCGGGTATGGTCATGGTGCTTTTCGCGCTCGGCGAGGCGTTAGAGGGCTACACCGCCGCCCGTGCCCGGCACGCGATCAAAAGCCTGATGGAGCTGGTGCCGCAGACCGCCCTGCGCCTGAATACTAGCGGCGGCGGCGGCAGTTGCGAGCAGCGCGTGCCCGTGGCCGAGCTGTGCATCGGCGATGTGC
>JAAUTF010000569.1 GCA_012031775.1 Candidatus Altimarinota bacterium
ACCGGCGTGCTGTTCTACCCGCTGGCCTATTTCATGCTGTCCAGGCTGCTCCCCGTGTAGCCCTCGCTCAACGGCCCGGCCAGCCGCACCTCGCCATCACCCACCTGCGTCACCAGCGTGTTCGCCTGTGCCACACACACCGCGCCCAACTCCGCCGCACTCGCCAGCGTCACCGTGCCCCCACCCGTGCCCGTTGTCGCGGTGGGGGTGCAGCATGCGGCATCCGTACTGGTCGGCGTCGCAGTATTGGTCGCAGTCGGCGCACCAACCGGTGTTTCTGTCGGCGTATTGGATGCTGTCGGCGTATTCGATGCTGTCGCCGTTGGCTGCGGCTGGCCATTGCCCAGGTCGAGCGAGCCATAGTGCTGAACTTCGGTGGTACCGAAAGCCTGCACAAGCAATAGCGCGGGCGAAGCGGGCTGACTGCCGTTGATGGTAAAACGCACCGTCTTGGCACCAGCGGCTTCAGCAGCGGGCAGCCGAATGAGCAGCGCACCACGAGCTACGCGCTGCGATGGGCCATCGCTAACGGCTGCGGCGTCGGCAACCAGCACTGCGCCGGCTTGAAAACCATCCATGGTACCCGCACCAACATCGCCGAAGTTGACGCTCGGCGGCAAGGTTAACAGGACACTGCCTCCGGCAGGCAGCGCGCTTGGCAGCGTGAAGCTGACTGCATACTCGTTGCCGTTCAGGCTTGAACTCACATTGTCGAGGGCGGTACCAGGCGTTCGCTGCGCCAGGCCAAGTCGTTTCGCGTTCGGCTGGGTAGAGACGCTATACCACATCCGGTAATCGGCACCGGCTTTAACCACGTCAACAGCCCACACATCGTCGGGTGTAAACGTCCCCGGATCGTCGGCACCAGTCCAAACCGGTGCAAGCTCAGCCGTCCAATTCTGCGCGTCGGTCGAGGTTGCATAGCCATAGCTGAAGCTACCGGAGAAGGCTTTTGCCTCGTACCACATGCGGTAGAGCGCGCCCTCCTTGATCACCACCGGCACACCGACAGAGGCAGCATCGAAGCCGCTCGCCCCACGATCGAGAACCGCGCCGCCAATGCCGCTCCCAAGCACCTTCGTCCATGTGATGCCATCGGGCGAAGTTGCGTAGCCAACGCGGAAGATATAGCCGGCGACATTATTGACGCCCTCGTACCACATACGATAGCAGGTTTCGCCGTTGGCAATGCCAACACAGGGTGCTTCAGCGCTCGCGCGGTCTTTCAACACATACGGTGTATTAACATTGTAGCTATCGAAGTCGCTGGTGGTGCTGCTCTGAGTATAGACCGCACCATTAAGTGGGCCGTTATAACGCGTCCAGTTCAAACCATCAGTCGATGTCGCATAACCGATGCCGTCGATATACGTTGCGCCATAGCCCACATACCAGAGCTTAAAGGTGGCCCCATCTTTGATGACATGCGGGTAAGCCACACCATTACGATCGAAGGCACCGCCTGGCCCGGTGCCAAGTGCGGATCCAGCGCCCGCCGCACCCGGCACACGCGACCAGTTCACCCCATCGGGCGAGATAGCATAGCCAATGCGAAACACGCCAGTGCTATCCTCGCCGCTGTACCACATGCGGTAACAAGTCGCTCCCGCAGCGATACCTGGGCAAGGTGCAGCGGCGGTAGCGACATCCTGTAAAATGCTGGGGTCATACACTTCAACCGCATCGAAGGCCAGCGTGCCACTACCACAATCGCTGCCCGATACGGCAAACACCGCCCCTTCCAAAGCTGGCGGGCAATTGCCCGCGACATACGACCAGGGAACGCTATTGCCGCCCACCGGGGTGGGCGAACTCGTCGGCGTATTGATCGGCGTGGCAGTATTGGTTGCAGTTGGCGTAGTGCTCGGCGTTGCACTCGGGCCAGCCGTGGCAATGCTCGTCACGCTCGGCGTCTGAGTCGCCGTTGCGGTCGGTAGCGGGTCGTTGTTATACACCGCTGTAAGGCTGCGATTGCCCGACGCCGTGCTGACAAAGGCAACGTGCTGGCCCTTGATCGTCTGGAGGCTGTAGCCGGTGGTAACTCCATCGACCGAAACACTCTGCAGATTACGACCGCCATAACTCAGCGGCAGCTGCGTTGTCAGCGTTTGCCCGCTTACCGTCGGCGATTCGAGATCGAAACTCAGCGTACCACTCGCATCAACCCAGGTAATATTTTTATAATTAGCTGCATAGCGGGTCTCGACAAATTCAAGCCAGCGATCAGCATTCCAGATCGGAACGTTCTGACTATTGGCGTAATCCATCGTCGCTTCGGCCCAAGCTTGTGCGTCGCCGTAGTAGTAGTCGACGTGGAACTGCGTCATGATCGCGGCGTAGTCGCCGTTCAAACTTGCGTCGATCAATTGCTGCGAGACAAGCGCAGCCTGAGCGGCGTTGAGATTCAGATAGCCGCTACCCGCTCCGACAACCAGATGTTCATCGACAAGCTGTGTGAGCTGCTGAAAGACCGGCACGATGCTGCCATCGGCGCGGGCGAACTTCATCGGCTGGCCGCTCCCGGTGATATAGCCCATGGGCCAACTGCCGTTCGGCTTTTGCAACCACGGCCCCCAATGATAAAAATTTGCATCGAGGGCGTAGCCGTTGTTTGCTGCAATATCGGCAGCATCAGTCCACCCTTCCCAGGCTACCTGATGATTACGGATCGTGCGCGAGTGGGGGCTGCTGTAGCCGCGGATATTCCACCAATTGTTGTAGACGGTATAGCCTTCCGTCAGGTTCGTAATATTGTAGGGCGGATAGGAATCGGGCTTGTAACGATACGGGTGGACACCGAACTCGTGCCCTTGCGCGCGCCAGGCCTGCATGGCTGAGTCAACTGGATCAGCGGCGATCGAAATATAAAAGGTCGCGTCGGCGTTGCGCGCATTCAGGCTATTGATTTGATTTTGGTATTGGCTTACCGGGTTTGCGTGCGCATCCGCAGTCGGGATAAGCATCGTCTTGGCCGTGCCGGGGAAATACCAGAGCCGCGGCAGCGGAAGTGCCGCTGCGGCAAGCTCCTCGACGAGGCGCGCGAAGAGCCGCTGCTGCTCGTCGGCCTGCGGTACTGGGATGACATCACGATCAACCCAGGGCGAGCCGCTCCCGTTGGGCTGGAACAGGTCGATCGAGCGCAGCACACCGTCGTTATCCGTGTCGACATTGGCGTTTGCCGGGTTGCCCTGACGTATCATCACAATAGTGCTGGCCAGATCGTAGGTAAATGCGGCTGTCTGCCCGCTCTGATAGGCGGCGCGCACGACCGCCGGATGACCAGCAGCGGTTGTGCGATCGCTGTAAAGATCGGCGACAACGGTGGTGCCTGCAGTGGTATTGTAGCGATCGGCCGCGCCATGTATCTGGAGCGCCGCAGTACTGATCCCGGCCCCCACGCCGCTGTTCAGATTTTTGACATAGCCATTGCTTATCACCCCCGACTGGCCCGTCAGGCCAAAAAGATCGGCGATCTGCGCGTCAGGACGCAGCGCTAGCAAGCGCCCCCCGGCTCCGACATAATCGCGAAACAAGGTGGCCTGGCTCACTGTAAGCGGCGTCTCGGCCAAGACCGTAACACTATGTGAGTTAAGATCGAATGCCGTAAGTGTATTTAACGGCACAATATCAAATGCGCTCAGGCCCTCGGCGCGCAAGATCTCGCCAAGATACGCGCCCAAGGGGTTAGGCGCGTTCGCATTTGTCACCAGCAGAATAGGGGCCGGCGTCGGATTGGCGCGCGTCACAACAGATGTCGTCCCCAATAATGAAACGGCGATCAGAGCAATAAGTGTAAGCACTGTAATTGAGCGCCTATATTGGGGTTTCTTGTGCGACATTGCTATGTTCCTCAATCCACTGCGGCGGCATGGCTTTCGCCACCCGCCTATCTGCATAAAGCTACTCTGGGCCTATAGCCAAAGCATAAAACGCTCAGCTAAACATTGGCTAAATAGCGCTGTTGAGCAATTGGCAATCTATTAAGGTTCAGTAGTAAATTTAGGTAAGAAAATGGTTAAGACGGCAGCCTCAAACAGTCGGTGAAGAAGTTTGTGGGCTTGCTGATGGGTACGCTGCCAGCAAGACTACGACCTCTACCACAACCTAATTTAGGGGGTGCTCTCGCACATGATTCTTAGCGGCGGCGTACAAAGAGGGTGAGCCCAACAAAGAGCACAAGCACGCCAAGCACTGGAAGCAATGCGACTGCAATCGTTGTAACACCGCGCTGCTCCCACTGCGGGTCGCTTGCGAGCATAGGAGCAGCGGCAATCGCCGAGGGAAGCGGCGTTGGCACGGCAGACGCAGTTGGCGCTGCTGTGGGGCTAGATGCCACAGGAGGCAC
>JAAUTF010000570.1 GCA_012031775.1 Candidatus Altimarinota bacterium
GGCGATGGTGGCTATGCCGTTCCGCAGCAGATCGACGCTTTGATCGCCCGGGAACTCACAGAAATCAGCCCGATCCGCGCCATCGCACAGGTCGTCCAGACCGGCAGCGCGGGCTATCGCAAGCTGGTTTCGACCGGCGGCACCGGCCTCGCGGCGCAGCGCTGTGCGGTGTGCGACGACTGCCAGAGCGATAGCCACGGCAAGGTTGGGCTCGATGCCTATTTGCACGGCAACGGGTGGAACTGGCTGCGTGTCTTCTGGTTGCGCGTCCTCTGGCTGCGCGCGGTCGAAGCGCATCAGCAGTGTAAGCATGCCCCATAGTAGCGCCAGCAAAGCAAACACCAGGCCCATGCCGAGCACCGAGATAATCAGGCCGCGGAGAAAAAGCTCATCCATAATGATCGTGTGTATACGGCGTACAGTAACCACCGTATGTCGTATACACCTTTCTATATCGGCATCAGGCCGTGCTTTTTAGGCGGATTATGTTGTACTTTGGTGCGCAGCACTTCGAGCGCACGAACAAGGCGCGGGCGCGTCTCGCTGGGCTCGATTACCTCATCGATCTGGCCGATGTCGGCAGCGTGATACGGGTTGAAGAAGCGCTCGCGATAGGCGCGCACGAACTCGGCCTCGGCGGCGGCCGGATCTTCCGCCTTCGCTAACTGCTCGCGAAAGAGGATGCGCACCGCGCCTTCCGCGCCCATCACGGCGATCTGCGCCGTCGGCCAGGCGAAGGCCAGATCGCTACGCATCTGTTTCGAGCTCATGGCTACATAGGAGCCGCCGATCGCCTTGCGCGTCACCACCGAGATTTTCGGCACGGTTGCCTCGCAGTAGGCGTAAATGATCTTGGCCCCGTGGCGGATCACACCGCCGTACTCCTGGGCGACGCCGGGTAAGAAGCCGGGGCAGTCGACAAAGGTAATGATCGGCAAATTGAAGGCGTCGCAGAGCCGAATAAAGCGCGCGATCTTATCGCTAGCGTCGATGTCGAGTGCACCGGCCATCACCGCCGGTTGGTTCGCGATTACACCGATCGCGTAGCCGTCGAGGCGGGCGAAGCCAACGACGGCGTTGGCGGCGTAGTCGGGCTGCACCTCCAAAAAGCTGTCGTAGTCGCCGATCGCGACGATCGCATCGCGAATATCGTAGGGCGCATTTTCGTCGCCGGGGACGAGGGTGTTGAGCGCTTCGTCCATCCGATTCGGTGCGTCGTAGGGCGCGATTTGCGGCGCGTCCTCGGTGTTATTCTGCGGCAGGTAACTCAACACCAGGCGCGCCATGGCGATGGCCTCGGCCTCGCCGACGGCGACAAGATGAGCAACACCGCTGCGAGCGGCATGGACAAGCGGGCCGCCGAGGTCGGCGATGCTCACCTCCTCACCGGTCACCGCGCGAATAACCTCGGGGCCGGTGAGGAACATATAGCTCGTGGTCGCGCTCATGATCACCAGATCGGTGAGGGCTGGTGAATAGACCGCACCGCCCGCACACGGCCCCATCATCACCGAAAGCTGCGGGATGACACCAGAGGCCAGCACGTTGCGCGTGAAGACCTCGCCGTATGCCGCCAGGCTCCGCACGCCCTCCTGGATGCGCGCACCGCCCGAGTCGTTCAAGCCAATAAGCGGGATTCCGCTTTCGAGTGCGAGATCCTGGATACGGCAGATTTTGTGCGACTGCACCTCGGAGAAAGAGCCGCCGAGCACGGTGAAATCCTGGGCGAAGACGGCCACACGCCGCCCGTTGATCTTGCCGAAGCCGGTCACGATGCCATCACCGGGGAAGCGCTGCGCATCCATACCAAAATCGCTGCTATGGTGGGTGGCGAGCGCGCCGAGCTCCTGAAACGAATCGGCGTCGATGAGGAGCGCCAAGCGCTCACGTGCGGTCAGCTTGCCGCGCGCGTGTTGCTGATCAACACGCTTGGCCCCGCCGCCGCGCAGGGCCGCCTCGCGCAGGGCGCGTAACGTACCAAGATGGTTATCGCTCATAACAAAGGTGCCTTAGCTAGTTTGTTTCCACTGTTGACTGTAGCACAACCGCTGCCCGCCGCGCGAAGTGTTCTTTTAACGCACAATGGCGGCTCGGCTACTGTCCTTGCGGATCTTCCATCGATGCGCGCGACGTAGTACAATTGTCCGACAAGGTGGCGGGTTTCGTGAAGGGAGCTGTTAATGAGCGACGCAAAGACACAGCCCACCGGCCAGGATGTCGAGGTCTTCCTCGATGCTATCGCCGATGAGCGGCAGCGTGCAGACAGCCGCGCGCTTGTTGCGCTGATGCACACGGTGACGGGTGAGGAGCCGAAGATGTGGGGGCCGAGTATCATCGGCTTTGGCGACTATCAGTATCGTTATGCGAGCGGACGCGAGGGCGATTGGTTCCTTACCGGGTTTTCGCCGCGTAAGCAGAACATCACACTCTACCTCGTCTATGGTTTCGAGCGCCACGAAGGGTTGATGCAGCAGCTTGGCAAGCATAAAATCGGCAAGGCCTGCCTCTATATTAAGCGTCTCAGCGATGTGCATGTGGATGTGCTGCGCGAACTTATAGAGCGTTCGGTGGCCGAAGTGAAGGCGAGCAATGCGGTTGGTGGCGTGACCGCGAGCTAACGAGGTTAAATACTGATGCTCGATATGCTGAACAGCTTCTGGCAATACTGGAACTATGTGTTCACGTTGATCGGCTATGGGTTCTGGCCGCGGCCACAGGTGTACGCCGCACTGACTGAAGATATTCGCGCAGCGCTGCCGGTGGCGCTGGGAGTTGTCTTCTTGTCGGGTATCTCGCTGCTTATCGGGCAGAGCGTCATCCTCTTTTTGAACCGCGTGCCGCCCATACGCTTTGTGATCAGCTTGTTGATCCAGGGTGTGTTGCTTACAGCGGGCCTGATCATGACCGCGATCGTGATCTGGTTGAGCGGCCTGATTGTCTTTCGCAGCGACCCGGAGATCAGTGCGGTGATCACATTAACGGCGGTGAGTTATGCACCGCTTGCCTTCGGCTTTCTGATTCTCATCCCGTACTTCGGCATCTTTATCGAAAAGTTGCTCTACGCCTGGACTTTGCTGATCCTGCTGTTTATCATCCGCTTTGGCTTCGATACAAACTTCGTGGCGGCGGTGGTCTGTGTTGGCCTGGCGTATGGGTTGCGCACGGTGCTTAGCGCGACGATCGGGCGGCCACTGGTAGCGTTGCGCAACTGGATTTTGCGCCGTGTGATCGGCACAGACCAACTAGCGATGACGCCCGATGAAATTCGCGCCCAGGTTTCTGCTGAGCTGTTGGATAGCCAGAGAGGCGAGCCGTGATTGTTGAGATCATCGGGTTTTTGCTCACCGCGCTGCTGCTGCTGCTGGTGGCAGGCCTGTTCCTGGCACCACTTGAGTCGCTTGGCTGGTACGCGGGCTGGTTTGGCGAGGCCGATGCCACGGTGCGCGGGCCACAGCGCCCGCCGCGCCTTCGAAGACGCTTCGCGTTGGGGCGACACCGGCGACACCCAACCGCCACTACCTGGTCTATCTCTCGGGCGTTGGCGCGGTTTCACCCGAGAGCATCCCCGACGAGGAATACCCTTTTTTAAAGCAGCTCGAAGAGTGTCTGTCGCATACGCACGTGGTGGCCGATGTCTTTCCCTACTCGGCGATGAACCAGGGGCTCACCGGCCAGCGCACCGCAGCACGCATCTGGCAGCACATCGAGCAGCTACGGCTGCAAGACCCGAACGCCAAGTTGGCGATGCTGATCAATTTTCGTAATATCTTTCAGGTCGCGGTGTCCGCCGACCCGCGCTACGGGCCGATCGCCAACCTTGGCGTGGCGCGCGCTATCCGCGATGGATTGGTGGCCGCAGGCTATACCCCGGGCAGCAGTGTGCCGGTGACGTTGCTCGGCAGCAGCGGCGGCGGGCAGATGTCGCTCGGCGCGGCCTATTACCTCAGGCCGCTGCTGCGCGCGCCGATCTTTGTGATCTCGCTGGGTGGCGTGATGGGTAACGATAAAGGGATCGAGCGCGTTGAGCATTTGTGGCACCTCTACGGCACCGAGGATCCCGTGCAAGCGCTCGGCGCAAAAGCCTTTCCGGGGCGCTGGCCGATGTTCAAAAGCTCGGCCTGGAACCGCGCCCTGGCTGCCGGGCGCATCACGATGATCGAGCTCGGCCCGTTTCACCATAACTTGAAGCAGCACTATTACGATAACGAGGCGCGTCTGCCGAGTGGTGAAACCTATCTAGAGCACAGCGTCAATACGATCTGCCGCGTGCTGCGCCAGGCCCGGCTCGACCGCCCAGTTAACCCGAATGCCGAGGC
>JAAUTF010000023.1 GCA_012031775.1 Candidatus Altimarinota bacterium
ATAAATTCCCTGCTTGTATAGGGAATATTTCACCCACTGGACAAGTCGGTAGACCCTGTAGTACACTAGAGCGTATGACAGAGCAGGTCGATCTGAGCGATAAGTGCATTTTAGTGGTGTGCGCGCACCCCGATGACATCGAATTCGGCGTGTCGGGTAGTGTTGCGCGCTGGGTGGCAGAAGGCGCTCAGGTGATCTACTGCATTATCACCGATGGAGCAGCGGGCAGCAACGATCCGCAGGTCGATCTCGCCCAGCTTGCCCGCCAGCGCGTAGACGAGCAGCGCGCTGCTGCGGCTGTTGTTGGTGTGCAGGATGTGCGTTTTCTCGGCTATAAAGATAGTACGCTTCAGCCAACACTTGAGCTGCGGCGCGAGTTGACGCGTATCATCCGTGAGCTAAAGCCCTACCGTGTGGTTTGTCAGGATCCGACGACGTATTTTGTTCGCGATGGGTATATCAACCATCCCGATCATCGGGCTGCCGGCGAGGCGACGATCTACGCTGTTTTTCCCAGCGCCGAGACGCGCCCGTCCTTCCCGGAGTTGCTCAGCGAAGGCTTTGAGCCGCATCACGTCTCGGAGCTTTATCTGACGCTTACCTTGCAGCCGAATACCGTCGTCGATATCTCGGCCCAGATCGATCGTAAGATCGAAGCGCTGCTCTGTCATCGCTCACAGGTGAATGCCGACGTCGAACAATGGGTTCGCGAGCGCAACGCCGAGATGGGCAAAGAGGCTGGCTACGCCTACGCCGAGCCGTTCCGCGTGCTGCGTTTTATCCGCGAAGATTAGGTCGCCACCGCTGTGAGCCGCCGCTCGGACTGGTCCTCCGCGCCGGCTCATTTTGGTGTATATCTCGTCAGGGGAGGAGGGCAGATATCGTCGAGTTGCTTTTACCTGATTCGGACGCCCGTCGGTGATGCCTTCCGACGGCCCGCCCTCGAAGTGTGACCCCGCTTTTCCTCTGGGGTTTACCGTCTCGTAAGGCTTTTACAAGGAGCGTGTTACTTCGACCCGACAAAACAGGAACTGAGCGCGCAGCCGCCTATCCGGCTTGGTGGAGGTGGTTTGCAAGCGTACAGCCGAATTGAGAGGTCCACTAAGCGTTCGTCTCTTTGTAGTATGCCTGTCCACCCTGGCGTCTATCTGGCTTTGCTATACCCTGCGGTGGATTATCGAGGAGTTTTTATGAGTCCCCTGAGCGATGTTCAGCAGCAGGCGCTTGCCGACAACGTCTGGCTGCACTTTTTCAAATGGGCCATCTATCCAGTACCGACGCGCGACCCACAGTGCTTGTCCGCGGGGAGGGGTCGCGCGTATGGGATCAGGAGGGCAACGAATTTATCGACGCGCTCTCCGGTCTTTTCGCGGTGAATGTTGGCTATGGCCGCCGCGAGATCGCCGATGCCATGGCCGCGCAGCTTGTGCAGATGCCCTATGTCAGCCCGTTCAGCTTTCCTAGCTTGCCGATGATCGAGCTTTCTGCCAAGCTCGCTGCGATCACGACGACTGGCCCACAGTCGCGCGCGTTTCTTACTAGCGGTGGCTCCGATGCGGTTGAAGCTGCGCTGAAAATGGCGAAAGCGCTACAGCGCAAACGTGGCTTCGCCGACCGTAACAAAGTTATTGCGCGCCGTGTCTCCTACCATGGCACTAGTATGGGTGCGCTCTCCGTCAACGGTGTGACGTCGATCCGCAATGGCTTTGGCCCGCTTGTGCCCGGTGCACGCCACGCTCCGCTGCCCTATCGCTTCCGCTGCGATTATTGTGCCGCAGCTGCAGCTTGTGCTGGCACCTGCATCGATGAGGTCGAGCGCCTGATCGCTTTTGAAGGCCCCGAAACCGTGGCCGCAATGATTATGGAGCCGGTGCAGAATAGCGGTGGTGCGATCGTCTCGCCGCCCGGCTATCTACAGCGGATGCGCGAGATCTGCGACCATTACGGCATTGTTTTTATTGTGGATGAGGTCATCTGCGGTTTTGGCCGCGTCGGCGGCTGGTTTGGCTCCGGCGAGATGGGCGTGCAGCCCGATATTATTACCACCGCTAAAGGCTTAACCTCTGGCTACGCGCCGCTTGGTGCTGCCATTGTGCGCAAAGAGATCGCCGATGCCTTTATCGGCGATGAGGGCGATAAATTCGTCCACGGTGTCACTTTTGGCGGCCACGTCGCTAGTTGCGCCGCAGCACTCGCAAATATCGCTATCATCGAGCGCGAAGATCTCACCCAGCGCTCGCGCGATATGGGGGCCTATATGCAGCGCGAACTGCGCCTCGCACTTCACGAGCACCCTAATGTTGGCGAGGTGCGCGGCATGGGCATGTTTATGGCGGTGGAACTAGTGCGCGACCGCAGTACCCGTGGTTCGCTTGAGGGCGAAGATCGGCTGATGGTCTGGCTCAGCGATCAGCTGAAATCACGTGGCCTGATTTGTCGCGCCGATGACCGCCTTGAGCCGGTGATCCAGCTTGCCCCGCCGCTTACTCTGCCCCAAAGCGATGCCGACGCGATTGTCGCTATCGTCGCCGATGTCGTCCAGGCGCTGGGCCGTCGCCTCGGCAGCGTGCCCCGTATCCACGTCGTTGGTAGCCCCGCCGTCGCCCCGCAGCCCGTCGACGTTGCGGCGTAAGACCAGGTTCAAAAAGCCGTTTGTCATGGTCAGTGGTGGCGGCAAAGTCATTACCACGACCATGACAAACCCGTTCCTAAACCTGGCGTTTGCCAGCACGGTCACATACTGGCGAACCATGTCTACTAAGGTAGGGCCGAAGCAGTCACCTCTGAGCAGATACGACCACGCCCGCATCTCCTGGCGAATGCTTCGGCCCTACCTGACCAATGGCCTGTCTCGTGTTACAATAAAAGTCTTAATCTGTAACCTGTAACCTGTAACTTCCGATGCAGCGCATCCTTGTGATTGAAGATGAAGTCGAGATCGCTAACTTTCTGCGGCGCGGCCTCCTGATGGAGGGCTTTCAGGTTACTATCGCCGCCGATGGTTCGCGTGGGCTCGCCGTCGCCCGCGATGATCCCCACGATCTCGTCATCCTCGACCTGATGTTGCCCGGTATCGACGGAATTGAGGTTGCCCGTCGCTTGCGGGCTGCCTCCGAGGTGCCGATCATTATGCTCACGGCGCGCGATAAAAGTTGCCGACCGCGTCGAAGGGCTTGAGAGCGGTGCCGACGACTACCTCGTTAAGCCCTTTGCCTTTGAAGAATTGCTCGCGCGCGTTCGTGTGCAACTGCGCCGCCGACAGGGCGAGCGCCAGAATGAGATCCTGCGCTTCGCCAACCTCTCCCTCGATACCGCTGCCCACGAGTTGCGCGTCGCCGATCGCCGCGTTGAACTCACTGCCAAAGAATACGAATTGCTTGAACTGTTTATGCGCCACCCCCAGCAGGTGCTCACCCGCGAAATTATCTACGACCGCGTCTGGGGCTACGATTTCGGCGGCGAAAGCAACATCATCGAGGTCTACGTCCGCTACCTGCGCCAGAAACTTGAAGGCGATGGCAGCTCGCGCCTTATTCAGACAGTGCGCGGCGTTGGCTACATCCTGCGCGAAGACTGATTTTTTGTCACTCCTGCGGGCTATGATATGGTACGCCTTGTGTGCTGTATCATAGTCTTATTTCCCATTCCCTTGCGTTTTGATATTGAAGAGCGTATAATGGCACTAACTATCGACCGATCTCTTGTTCCCACGTCATTGGTCCCGGCTCCCTTGCAGAAGGCTGGCGCATGGAAGATCAGATGGACATCGCCACCGGGTTGGAGCAAGCCAGCGATTTTCGCCCAGTCAACGGCAAAGCTGAGCTCGAGCCCCTGGTCAACGATGAGATGCTGGACGATATGCATCTCATGGAACAATATCTGGCTGACCCGGCCCACGATTATCGTGCGCTAAAGTACGGCGATACGGTCATGGTACGATTATGCGTATCGACCGTGATGAGATCCTGGTCGACATCGGGGCGAAGGCGGAAGGCGTTGTGCCCTCGCGCGAGATGCAGTCGCTTGCATCCGCCGATCGTGCTGGTTTGCAGATCGGCGACCAATTGCTTGTCTTCGTGGTGCAATCCGAAGACAAAGAGGGTCGGGCGATTCTTTCGCTCGATAAGGCGCGTCAAGAGAAAAGCTGGCGGTTGCTGCAGCAGGCCTTCGATGGTAACGAGGTTATCACCGCTCGGGTTGTTAACTACAACAAAGGTGGTTTGCTCGTCAATCTCGACGGCGTCCGTGGTTTTGTGCCCGCCTCGCAGGTCAGTGGCATCAGCCGCGGCCCCGAGACCCAGAAACAGTCGGATATGGCCAAGATGGTCAATACCGACATGTCGCTGAAGGTGATCGAGATCAATCGTAATCGCAACCGCCTAATTCTTTCTGAGCGCCAGGCGGTGGCCGAGTCACGCGAGGCGAAGAAAGATGAGTTGCTTTCGCGCTTGGCTGAGGGCGATGTACGCACCGGTGTCGTCAGTTCGGTCTGTGATTTCGGCGCGTTTGTCGATATCGGCGGGGCCGATGGTCTTGTTCATCTGTCCGAGATCTCCTGGAGCCGGGTGAAGCATCCCGGCGAGGTCTTGAAGGTCGGCGACAAGGTCGATGTCTCGATCTTGAATATCGATAACGACCGCAAGCGCATCGCGCTGTCGATTAAACGGACGCAGAGCGAGCCGTGGACACGCGATCCGCCGGAGAAAATACCAAACTCGGCCAGCTTGTGGAAGGTACGGTGACACAACTCGCTTCCTTTGGTGCGTTTGCGCGCATCGAAGATGGTATCGAGGGTCTGATCCACGTGTCTGAGATGGGTGATGAGCGCATCCAACACCCGCGCGAAATCGTGCAAGAGGGTGATGTTATTCAAGCGCGCATCATTCGTATCGATCCGCAGCGGAAACGGATGGGTCTTAGTTTGCGCGAGATGCGTGAAGATGCCCCCCCGCCCGATCAAGAGACAGACACCTAGCTGTGGACACCGATAGACAGAACCCTTTGCAGAAAGGGTGCCCTCATCCCGGCGCAACGGCGCGCCGCGCCCGATGCAGATGTCTTCTGGATTCTTCCGCAGAGCTTCCTTTTGATCGTTTCGCCCTGCACTTAATGCCCCTGGAAGCGCCGATGCCTTCCATCAGGGGGCTGCTCTGCACTACCGTCGTTTCGGCATCGGGGTATCGCTAGCCTGCCGCCTGTGGCGCTACGCCAGAGTGCGGTCTTACACAGTGGAGAGTAATTCATGTCGGATCTCTACAGCAAGTTTACCAAGCGCGCCAAGCAGGTGCTTCAGCTTGCGACAGAAGAGGCGCGCGCCTTTAATCATCCGTATATCGGCACCGAACATATTCTGCTGGGTCTTATTCGTGAGAGCGAGGGTATCGCTGCGCGTGTGCTCGACGACTTGGGGGTAAAGCTTGCCCAGGCGCGCAGCGCTGTCGAGTTCATCGTCGGCGTCGGCGAGGGCGCGCAGGCCAACGAGCAAGAGCTCACCGCGCGCGCGCAGAAAGTGATCAAGTACGCGATCGAAGAGGCGAATCGCCTCAATCACCACTATATCGGCACCGAGCATCTACTGCTTGGCCTCGTGCGCAACGGCGAGGGTGTCGCCACCGGCGTGCTCGATATTATGGGTGTGTCGCTCGAACAGGTGCGCAACCAGGTGATGCGCGTTTTGCGCCACGGCACCGGCGCTAGCCCCGAGCAGCGCGGCCAACCTGCTCCCTCTGCGCAGCGCCAGAGTAAAACGCCCTATCTCGATGCCCTTGGCACAGATCTGACTGAGATGGCCGAGGCCGGTCGCCTCGATCCGATCATCGGGCGGCAGCACGAGATCGAGCGCGTCATTCAGATTCTTTCGCGCCGCACCAAGAACAATCCGGCGCTGATCGGCGAACCTGGCGTCGGTAAAACGGCTATCGTCGAGGGCCTGGCGCAGCGTATTATCCAGGGCGATGTGCCCGATAGCATTAAGGGCAAACGCGTCGTTACCCTCGATATGGGTGCGCTGGTTGCGGGCACTAAATATCGTGGTCAGTTCGAAGAGCGCCTCAAACGCGTGATCGATGAGATCAAAGAGACGCGCTGCATTCTCTTTATCGACGAGTTTCATACCATTATCGGTGCCGGTGGTGCCGAGGGCACGCTCGATGCAGCTAACATCTTAAAACCGGCGCTCTCGCGCGGCGAACTGCAGACGATCGGTGCTACAACGCTCGATGAATTCCGCAAGTATATCGAGCGCGATGCAGCACTTGAGCGCCGCTTCCAACCTGTGATGGTCGATGAGCCCTCGATCGATGATACGATCCTGATCCTGCGCGGCATCAAGAGTCGCTATGAGGATTTCCATCAGCTCCAGATCAGCGATGAGGCTGTTCGCGCTTCGGCTACGCTTTCGGCGCGTTATGTGCCCGATCGCTTCTTGCCCGATAAGGCGATCGACTTGATCGATGAGGCCGCAAGCCGCGTGCGTATGTATCGCTCGGCTACACCGCCGCAGCTGCGCGATGCCTGCGTGGTCTTGAGGCGCTGCGTAAAGAAAAGGAAGCAGCGCTCGAAGACCAGCAGTACGATCTTGCGTCTGATCTGCGCGAGCGCGAAGAGAAGATGCAAGATCGTATCAATAAAATTGAGAGCGAGATCGGTATCGGTGAAAGCGACCGCCCGCACGACCGGCCCTATGTCACCGAAGAGGATATCGCCGAGGTTGTCGGTATGTGGACGGGTATTCCCGTTACACGGCTCAAGGGCGATGAGACGCAGCGCCTGATGCAGATGGAGAGCTTCTTGCACGGGCGTATTGTTGGCCAAGAGGAGCCGATCGTCACGATCTCTAAAGCGGTGCGTCGCGCCCGCGCCGGCCTCAAGGATCCAAAGCGCCCCATCGGCAGCTTCATATTCCTCGGCCCCACCGGCGTTTGGCAAGACCGAATTGGCCAAGACGCTGGCCGAGTTTATGTTCGGCTCGGAAGATAGCCTGATCAAGATCGATATGTCTGAGTTCCAAGAGCGGCACACAACCTCGCGCCTCGTCGGCTCGCCTCCTGGCTATGTTGGCTATGGCGAGGGCGGCCAACTTACCGATGCGGTACGTCGTAAACCTTACAGTGTGGTGCTCTTCGACGAGATCGAAAAAGCACACCCCGATGCCTTTAACTTGCTGCTGCAAGTGCTGGAGGACGGCAACCTGACAGACGGTAAAGGTCGCAAGGTCGACTTCCGCAATACGATTATTATCATGACCAGCAACGTTGGCACCGAGCATATCCGACGCGCCTCGCGCATCGGTTTCGGTGGCAACGCCAATGAGATCGATAACCAGGACATGCGGCGCAAAGTCGATGATGCACTTAAGCAGCTCTTCAGACCCGAGTTTCTTAACCGCATCGATGACCATCATTTTCCACCCGTTGACCAACGAGGAGATCCAGAGCATCTCCACCCTGATGCTCAAGCGCGTGCAGAAGCAGCTCGACGATCATCAGATTACGATCGATGTTCGCCAGGACGCGCTCGATTTGCTCGCTCGCCGTGGCTATGATCCGGCCTTCGGCGCCCGCCCACTACGCCGTATCATCACTAACCTGATCGAAGATCCGCTGGCCGAGGGCCTGCTCGACGGGCGCTTTGTTAATGGCGATAAAGTCATGATGACACCAGAGACGATCTGTTGCGTCTGCGTTCGCTACGTCAGATCGAGCAGGAAGGCGGCGAGACCGAGCCGAGTCTTGAAGAAGAACCGACTGCTGTCGCCTAGCGGACAACTCAGGAGTCAGGAGTCAGAATAGCTGGCTCCTGACTTTTGATTCGTGGCAGGATATGCAGGCAACGCCGCCCGGCTGCTAACTTCTGACTCCTGACTCCTACCGTGGTATAATGCCCCGCATGGCGAAGACACGAACGATTTTTGTATGTCAGCAATGCGGTGCCCAACAGACACGCTGGATGGGCAAATGCCCCGACTGCGGCACGTGGGATAGCTTTGTCGAGCAGGCAGAGAGCCGTTCGAATACCGCTGCGGTGCGTAATCCCTCCGCCAGTGCTAATCGCCCGGTCAAGCTTAGCGAAGTCGCCATCGGCGGTTTTGAGCGCTTACCGGTGCTCGGCGAAGAGTTCTCACGTGTGCTTGGTGGTGGCCTTGTGCCTGGCTCGGTGGTGCTAATCGGCGGCGATCCTGGCATCGGCAAGTCGACGCTGCTGGCCGCTGTTGCCGCGCACTTCGCCAATGCTGTTGGCCCCGCGCTCTACGTTAGCGCCGAAGAGTCGGCTCAGCAGATCAAGCTGCGCGCTGAGCGCCTCGGCTTGAACGCCGAAGAGCTCTACATCTACTCCGAAACATCGCTCGACGCTGTGCTCGAACAGATCCGTCAGATGACGCCACGTCTGGTGATTATCGATTCGATCCAGACGGTCTTTCTTGAAGCGGTGACCTCGGCTGCCGGGAGTGTCAGCCAAGTCCGCGAGGGCGCGCTGCAGCTATTGCGGCTGGCTAAAGAGCTGAACATCCCGATGTTTATCGTCGGCCATGTGACAAAAGAAGGCGCTATTGCGGGGCCGCGTGTGCTTGAGCATATTGTCGATGCGGTGCTCTACCTCGAGGGCGATCGCTTCCACCAATATCGGCTGCTGCGCGGCGTAAAGAATCGTTTCGGTAGCACCAACGAGGTTGGCGTCTTTGAGATGGTGAGCGAAGGCATGCACGAAGTTACGAACCCTTCGGCGGTTTTCCTCGCCGAGCGTAGCAGCGGCACTCCTGGCTCTACGGTCGCAGTTACGATGGAGGGCACACGCCCGCTGTTAGTCGAGGTTCAAGCTTTGACTTCGACGACGAGTAGCGCACAGCCCCGCCGCACCACCAATGGCTTCGACCCGAATCGTTTGCTAATGCTGGTCGCCGTGCTCTCGAAGCGCGTCGGCCTGCCGCTGTTTAACCAGGATATTTTTGTTAATGTCGTCGGTGGCTTGCGTATCGGCGAGCCTGCTGCTGATCTGGCTGTGGCGCTGGCTATTGCATCGTCGTTTCGTAATGCGCCGATTGAACCCGACCTCGTCTGCATCGGTGAAGTCGGCCTTTCGGGGGAACTACGGACGGTCAGCCAACTCGATCGTCGGCTGAGCGAGGCGGCTAAGCTCGGCTTTCGCCAGGCTGTGGTGCCTGCCGTGACCCAGAGTGGCAGCATCGATGGTTTGCGGCTCCAGGCGCAGCGCTCTTTACCCGAGGTCGTAGATGCCTTTGCGCGCGCGCGCGATCGGGCATAGTTGGCCGTTCGAGTGATGCTAACGGGTTGGGTCAACACATAACCGCTGAGAGCCAGGAACAAGGCCCTTTCAATAACCGCCTGCCGGATGCTTAAGAATGAAGGGGCGCAGACATAAAGCTCCTGCCTAGACGTTCCAATCCTTCGTGTTTTGATATCCTTGTGGTCATTCAAAAGGCATGGGATCTAGGCAATTTGTTGGAGCACGGCCCTGTTTAACGATTGCATGCAGATGCGTTGGGCGCAATCGGCAATGTGCAATCTACAATCTGCAATCGTATGAATGTCAGCCTGAACTTCCTTGTGCGTATTGCTGGCATGATCTGCCTGGCCTGGTTCGGGCGTTATGTCGGACGTGCTCTTTCGAGCCCTGCTGCCACCGAGTTACAGCTCCTCGCGACGGAGTTGCTTATGCTCGCCGGTGCTGGTCTTGGGCTGCTCGTTACTCCTCGGCTCACTATCGACCCGTTGCGCGAGTTGCTGCGCCGCTCGCGTGGCGTTCCGCTTGCAGACATCCTGCTGATCGCGGTCGGCGGCCTGATCGGCCTGATTTTTGCGGTGTTGCTGACCGTGCCGCTCAGCTCCCTGCCACGCCCTTTTAGCCAGCTCTTTCCGATCGGTGCGGCGCTATTGCTCAGCTATATCGGTGCGGCGGTCTTCGCCTTCCGTAAGCGCGATCTGATCGACATCCTGCGCCTCTGGCGTACCACCTCGGCACCGCACGCAGTGCTTGAAGAACCAAGCCCGGCTCGCCCACGTCAGTTTATTCTCGATACAAGCGCCATTATCGATGGCCGTATCGCCGCAGTGGTGCGCACTGGCTTTCTCGACGGGACGTTGATCGCCCCGAGCTTCGTGCTCGCCGAATTGCAGGCGCTCGCTGACTCGAGCGATGAGCTGAAACGCGCTAAGGGGCGACGTGGGCTTGAGCTGCTGAACGAGATGCAGAAGAACTCGCCGCTGCCGGTGCAAGTGCTGAATGTCGACATCGGTGGCGTGGCGCGTGTCGACGACAAACTTGTTGCGCTCGCTCGTGAATGCGCTTGCCCGATTATCACCAATGATTTTAACTTAAACAAAGTTGCCGGACTGCAAGGGGTGAAGGTGCTGAGCCTCAACCAGTTGACTGAGGCGGTTCGACCCCCGGTAAACCAAGACCAGCGGCTCTCGGTGATTATCCGCGACGAAGGCAAAGCTCGTCAGCAGGGTGTTGGCTATCTCGAAGATGGCACTCCCGTGATCGTCGAAAATGCGCGCCAGCTCATCGGCCAGCAAGTCGATATTGTCGTCACGCGCCTCCATCAAACGCAGACCGGGCGACTTGTTTTTGCAACGCTAGATAGCGAAGGTGTTGCTGCCTCCCATACTGAAAAAGAGGTCGTCTGATGCGCGCGCTCCTTCAGCGGGTGTCGTCGGCCAGTGTGGCAGTCGACAGCGCCATTGTCGGCGCTATCGAAACCGGTTTGTTGGTCTTAGTGGGCGTGGGGGCAGAGGACGGCGAGCAGGAAGCAGTGTTGCTTGCCGATAAAACAGCGCATCTGCGGATTTTTGCTGATGAAGAAGGGCGCTTTAATCATTCGCTACTCGACATCAATGGGGCAGCCCTTGTGGTATCGCAGTTCACTCTCTACGCCGACACACGCAAAGGTCGGCGGCCCGGTTTCACTACTGCTGCTGCACCCGAACGTGCAATGGCGCTCGTGGAGCACTATACGCTAGCATTGCAGGCGCTTGGTGTGCCGACGGCCAGTGGCCGTTTCGGTGCAACAATGCGGGTCGCGCTTGTTAACGAGGGGCCGGTCACGATCTTCCTCGATAGTGATACCTTCCGCCAGCCGCGCAACGGCTAACACATTCGATGGTGCTTTACGGGCAGCCAAGCGGCGGAATTGTGCCTCGCTAGAGTGGCCCGGTGGGTAAGAAAGCTTCTCGCACGTAATATAGTACTTCTTTACTACCTCACGGTAACGACAGCGCGCTATACTACGTAAAGAAACAGTGAAATGCGGAGTAACCGACATGCAAACTGTCTGCTGCACGATACAGCGTGATGTTGATGTGTATCTTGCACTCGGCTATACCCGCGACTTCGCCACGGCACTAGGGTTCAACTCCATCGACCGCACCCGCATTGAGATCGTTGTTCTTGAACTAACCCGCAATCTACTTGCCCATGCCGGCGGTGGGCGTTTACAGCTTGCCCATATAGCTGACATAACAAACGGTGATGGATTAGCCATCGAGACCGTCGATGAAGGGCCGGGTATCGCTGATGTCGCGCTTGCCCTGCAGGATGGGTATAGTACGGCACAAACACTTGGCGCGGGCCTGCCAGGGGTAAAACGCCTGACTGACGAGCTTACGATCGACACGACTGTCGGCGTGGGCACACGTGTGCGGGCGATCAAGTGGCTCAAGCCACAGAGCCGGAGAGCGGTGTATGGCTTTTGAATGGGGAACGGCGTGCCGCCCCAAGAGCGGCCAGAGCGTAAGCGGTGATACCTTCGTCATCGAGCCATTTGCTGACGAGCAGTTGTTGGTCGGGCTGATCGACGGCCTCGGTGGCGGTGAAGAGGCGGCACTCGCGGCCAATGCCGCCGCCGAAGTCTTTCGCGCTCATCCCACATATACGCCCACAGATTTGCTGCAGCAGGCTCATGTGCGCCTCCATAGTACCCGCGGCGCAGTCGCAGCCTTGCTCGTCTTGAGTGGGGGCTCGCGTCAGGCGATCTATGTTGGCGTCGGTAATATCGGAGCGCAAGTCTATTCGACGCAGTCGATCAAGCCGATATCGAAAAACGGCATTCTTGGGTATCGTATGCCGCAATTGTTAACGTTGCGCTATACCTATAATTCTGGTGATACCTTCGTTTTATTTAGCGATGGAGTATCGAGTCGTTTTGCCCTCGAAACGACTCTCGATAGCAGTGCGGCTCCGCAGGAACTTGCCAATATTCTACTGCACAACTACGGTAAAACCACCGATGATGCGACGGTCGTCGTGGTTCGTGCCTTCTGAGAGTGCCTCAATGAGTGTCGATCTGCAGCGCTGGCTTAATCAACATCGTAGCACGCTACTCACTCGCTGGTCACATGCGCTCAGCGCTCACACCCTCGTCGGCGTCAACGGTGCCGCTGGATCGATCGATCCGGGCGATATCGATGTCGATACCGTCCCGCTGCTTGAAGCGCTTTTTGAGGCGACGTTGCAAGCGGCCGACGGTGACTCCGAACCGCTCGACTCGGTCTTGCTCACCTACGGGTTCGAGTCAGATAGTAACAATGCTGGCACACATCTGCCAGATATGCTCGCGCTTGGCTTTGGGTTGGCACGCGCGGCGCGGCAACATCTCGCCGAGGAGCCCGATGCTGGTCGGGCCTTTGCGCTTGGCTGCGCGCTCGATGCAATTATTGAGCAGAGCACTATGCGCCTAGCCCAAACCTGGGCCGAGCGCAGCAGCGAATTGATCAGCGAGCGCGAGTTTATCGCTTCGAGCCTCGATCACGCCGTCGCAGCGGCGGATAAAAGTGCGCTGCAGCTGAAGGCGCTCAACGACATCGCGCAGCAGCTATCGGCCATTCTTGAACGCGATGAAATCCTTAATCTGGTTGTCTCCAGCCTGGTACGGCTCACCGGGGTTGCTCATCTAGCCGTGTGGGAGCCAGTCGTGGTCGAAAAGGGGCCGCACCTGATCGTGCGCCATGGTTCTGATACGCGCATCCCCACACCACTTGCGCTCGATCGCGGTGGTGATGTTGTGGTGCGTGCGTTTTGCACCGCCCAGATGCAGCTGGAAGTGCTGCCGAATGCGCTATCTCAGGGAGATTGGTACCTGCCCGACAATAATGTGCTGGCTTTTCCGATGCCCGCGAGCGACCGCACGATCGGAGTTGTAGTTCTGCAGCAGTCAGGCTCGCCGACCGAACTGCGCGCTCATCTAGCCTTGATCCAGGGCGTCGTCAGCCAGGCTGCCATCGCATTACAAAATGCCGATCTCTATGCGCAGGTACGCTCGCTCAACCATGTGCTGGAGCAGCGCGTCGAGCAGCGCACGGCTGAGCTGCAGGAAGAAAAAGACCGCCTGGCAACCTTGCATCAGCTAGCTACCGAAGTCAGTGGGACGATCGAGCTTGAACAGGTGATGGAGACATCGCTGAATACATTGGCCGCGATCACGCAGGCCGAGCACGCCTCGATTATGTTAGTCGAGGAGGACGCGAACACCCTGCTGGTGACACGTGCTGTGCTCGGTATGCCCGGCCCCGGCAACCACACGCGCTTTGCTTTTGGCTCAGGCATCGCCGGGTGGGTGGCACAACATCGCCGACCTGCACTCGTGCCCGACTTGAGCCTTGACGAGCGCTGGGTGACAGTACCGGGTGGGTCGCTGCGTAAACGCGAGGGCTCGATGATTACGGTGCCGCTCGTCGCTCACGGCGATATCATCGGTGTGCTAAGCTCTCGAACGAGCAGGTCGGCTATTTTAACGAAAACCACTTGCGACTGTTGAACGCATCAAGCGGGGCGATTGCGATCGGGATCTCGAATGCACGCCTCTTCCAGATGCTCACCGATGAAGGTATTCGGCGCTCAGAACTGATCGCGATGCAAAGCCAGATTGTTAGCCAGACCACGGCTATTCTGCAAAGCCTCGCCGATGGCGTGATCGTCTGCGATCTCTATGGCTCGGTGTTGAGTGTTAATGCGGCGGCGGCCACGATCTTGCAACGCAATGTTGAAGAGTTGGTCGTCTGGAATTTACACGATTTGCTCAAGCGGTACCTGCACCAGCGCGCCGATGAACTGCCGCTCGATGGGCTGCTCGCGCGCCCGCTCGATAGCGTTGGCAAGGCGCGTATGCTCGAGACAACGGCTCGTGTTGGGTCGCGCGTGGTGAGCATGACCATGGTGCCGGTGCTCAAAGAGGATAGCGAGATGCTCGGCGCGCTATTGGTGCTGCGCGATATTACGCGTGAGGTCGAAGCCGATCGGCTTAAGATCGAGTTTATCGGTACGATGTCACACGAACTGCGCACACCGATGACCGCGATCAAAGGCTTCACGCAGCTTTTGCTTATGGGCAGCGTTTGGGCCATTAAACGATACGCAGAGCGAGTTTGTCAGCACGATTTATAGCAATACCGAGCGAATGATCGCGCTGATCAATGATGTTCTCGACATAACAAAGATAGAGTCAGGCAGTATCGATCTTGAGTGGCGCTCGTTGCATCTGGCCGAGGTATTAAGCGGTGTAGTGGCCGATATGCAGAGCTTAGTCACCGCGCGCAGCCACCAGCTTGTGTTGAGCATTGCGCCGGGGCTGCCACTGGTACGGGCAGATGCCTATCGGCTGCACCAGATCTTGTACAACTTGCTCTCGAACGCGGTGAAGTACACACCGCGTAACGGCCAGATCTGGGTTGAAGCGCAGGAGTACCATGCGAAGAACACACCAGATCATATCCGTAGCACGCTGCCGAGTGAACGACGTTTTGTACATCTTGCGGTGCGCGATACCGGGGTTGGTGTGAGCGCCGACGAGATCGATCGCATTTTTGATCGGTTCTACCGGACTGAGAACCCCTTGAAAGTTGAGGCGGGTGGCACCGGGCTAGGCTTATCGCTGGTGAAGCCATTGGTTGAGCTACTTGGCGGGCGCATCTGGGCAGTGAGCGAGCTGGGTGTTGGCAGCACGTTTAACCTCTTGCTGGCAACATAGTATCGCTAAGCTGGCGCGGACGACGCATAAGAAACTTTTTATGCTAGCTACGATAACCACGTGTTATAATAGATCAATTCGAACGCCGGGCGGCAGCGCACCGGGCGTCACTAAATTTTGTTGAGGATGAGGAGCAAGCGATGAAACCGTTGATCGGCATCTCGGCGGGAACCTTTCACGATCGGGCGTGGTGCCCGCCGTCGTATGGCCACCGCCAGACTTATGTCGACGCTGTTGTGCGCGCGGGTGGCGCACCGATGCTGCTCCCGCCGATCGAAGACGAGGCAGCTTTATACGCGCTGTACCAGCGCGTCGACGGCTTGCTGCTGGCCGGTGGTGGCGACATCGCCCCGGAAGAGTACGGCGATCAACGCCACGAAAAATTGGGTGTGGTGGATGCGCTGCGCGACCAAGCTGAGCTGCCGATGGCCCGCTGGGCGTATGCCGATGGCAAGCCGGTACTGGGTATCTGCCGGGGGGTGCAGGTGCTGAATGTAGCATTGGGTGGCACCTTGTACCAGGATATTCCCTCGCAGATTCCCACGCCTCTGCACCACAATCTTTCGTATGAGCACGAAGACTGGACGTATATGGCGCATCCGATCGCCATCGATCCGCAGTCGAAGCTGGCCGATCTCTTGAGCACTGAGCAGCTGACGACGAACTCGCTCCACCATCAGTCGTTGCGCGATATTGCCCCAGGCCTGCGCGCAGTAGCCTGGGCACCAGATGGTGTTGTAGAGGCAGTCGAGTCAGTTAACGACACGTTTTTGCTCGGCATTCAGTGCCATCCCGAGGCGTTACAAGGGACGGCCGACCCTCGTTGGCGTGCGGTGTTCGCTCATTTCGTGGAGCGTTGCCGCGAATATCATGCGGGCCATTATCGTATGGCCGCGTGAACGTAGCGCGGAGCCCAACCGCAAAGGCGCAAAGAGCGCAAAGAGTCGGTATTTACCCGCTCCTTTGTGCTCTTTGCGCTTTTGTGGTTCAATAGAAGGAGCTAGATATGGCTAAACGCCCGCTGATCGGTATTTCGTGTATGAACGCCGCTGCTGCCAAGGGTGGCGCGCATATGGCAGTGCGGCCAAGCTATCTACGCGCGATCGAGGTGGCAGGTGGTGTACCGCTGCTGATCTACCTGACTGACGATCTCGACGCCGTGCGCCTTCTCTATGAGCAATGCCAGGGCATTTTGTTGCCCGGTGGTGACGACCTAGATCCGTGTTACTTTAACGAAGAACCGCACCCGATGCTCGGCGATGTCGACCGACAGCGCGATGTGGTAGAGCTAGCGCTCGCGCGCTGGTGCCGCAATGATGGCAAGCCGCTCTTTGGCATCTGTCGTGGTATCCAGGTTATCAACGTAGCTTTTGGTGGCTCCCTCTATCAGGATATTCCGAGCCAACTGCCGGATGCCCAAAACCATCGCGCCTCGACTGACTGTAAACAATGGGATTTTATCGCGCATAAGTTGCGGCTAGACCCAGAAAGCTGGCTGGCTGCGCGGCTAGGTACGGCTGTGGTAGCGGTGAACACCTTGCATCATCAGGCGCTCAAGGATGTCGCGCCGGGCCTGCGTGTCACGGCGACCGCCGAGGATGGCGTGATCGAGGCGGTCGAAGGGACAGACGGGCATTTTGTCGTCGCGGTGCAGTGTCATCCCGAACACCTCTGGGCTGCCGCAGAGCCGCGCTGGAAAGCAGTCTTTACGGACTTTGTGATGGAGTGCGGTAGGTATGGCGATCGGGGTTTTTGACTCAGGGCTCGGCGGGCTTTCGGTGGTGCGCGACATTCGTACGCAGCTACCGACGCACGATTTGCTGTATCTCGCCGACAGCGCGTACTGCCCTTACGGGCCGCGCCCTGTCGACGAAGTTCGTGCGCGCGCACTAGCCTGCGCGCGTTTCCTGAGAGTGCAGGGGGCTGGCGACGATCGTTGTGGCCTGCAATACGGCTACATCGGCGGCGGCACAGCTGCTGCGCCAACAGCTAGACGTGCCGATCGTTGCGATGGAGCCGGGGGTGAAACCGGCGGTTGCGGCGAGCTGTGTTGGGCGGATCGGCGTACTGGCGACGGAGAGCACCTTAGATAGTGCGCGTTTTGCAGCCCTTGTAGCGCGCTATGCGTTGAGCACTGAAGTGGTGAGCGTGCCCGCACCAGGCTTGGTGACGCTGGTTGAAACGGGTGAGCTTACAGGCCGCAGAGCCCGCGCGCTCGTGGCAGACTATCTTGCGCCGCTACAAGCACGGGGCGTTGATGTGCTGGTGTTGGGATGTACGCATTTTGCCTTTCTGCGCCCGCTGATCGCTGAGGTGGCCGGGCCACAGGTGACGATTATCGATACCGGGCCGGCAGTGGCAACGCAGACAACACGCATTGTCGGGCAGCACGCGATTGCGCCTGGAGATGGTCAACTTGTCTTCTATACAACGGGCGAGGTTGAGCAGGTGATACAGGCGCTGGCACGGGCCATGCCCCAGGTGGGTGCTCTACGCCGGGCGGCGTTCTAGCGCGGTAAAAGCTTAGTAGGCTGAAGCCTATGTCTGCCGGAGGCGGACACCTAAGTGTGGCGGGCTAAAGCAACATACAATCGGAAACAACCTTTCGCCGCGTTGTACTAGCTGTACGCGCGAACTGGGCCGCCGGAGAACCCGGCGGCCCAGTGTATATGAACAGCGGTAAAATAGAGGCGTGTGACGGTAAGACAGCCGACAAGTGCGAGGGCAAAGCGCGGATTTCCGCTTGCGGTACTACCCATCGGCAGGTGGTGGCTGCGGCACAGAAGGCGGCTGCGGCACAGCGGTTGGAATAGCTGGCGGCTGCTCGGGCTGCGGCTGCGGCTCGGGTTGCGGCTCGGGCTGTGTGGTTGGCGGAACTAGCGCTGGATCAGTGGTAGGAACCAGCGCCGGATCGGGCGTCGGTGTCGTTTTTGGCAGCGGCTTACCATCGGGGCCAAGGTCGGCAGGATTGATTTCAAAAATATTTGGCCAGGGCTTAAAGACCGTCTGGAACGTGCGGCGCTCGGTAAGTGTACCATTCTGGTAGACAAGACGGGTGAAGTCGATCGTCATACCACCGCGCGCCGTATCGCTCTGGCGGGGCGAGCCTCGGGGACGCTCGGGCTCGGCGACATAGACCGGTTCTGTGGGAGCGGGTGTTTTCTTGCTGATAGTGGGGCCTTCGAGCTTCACGACGCGCCCGGTATCTGTGCCGTAGATGCGAACCTCAGCGATCGTCTTCGCACTGTCGACTACTGTCTGGATGAGCAACCAGTGCCCAGTATCGTTCAGGAATTTCAGATCGGGGCCGCCGGGGGTGAAAATAGTTGCGTCCATGCCGGGGCCGTTACCGTACTCACCGAAGGCATATTTATCGTACCAGCTAATATAAAAGGAGTGACCCCAGCGCTCGGTGATCGGCAAACCAGCCCAGAAAGCGGCGCGAAACATTGTCGTGCTATCCTGGCAGATGCCGCCGCCCCATTCGAGCTGGGTTCGATTCTGAATGATGGCATAGCCTTCGACAAAGCCGTTCGATGCATCAATAGTCCCGACCGAGTCGTTGAAGGAGAACTCATCACCGGGCGCGAGCAAGATGCCGTGGAGGAGGCGCATGCCGGCTTTGATATTAGTGACACGATAGGCGGCGGAGCCTGCGAAATCGCTACGACCAACCGAGAGTAGATCGGTGATACCCAAATCGGCGAGATTGGCGGCGTTGACGGGCGGTGGAATAGTCTCGAACCCAGCCTCGATCGTGCGCTGGTGGGCGGGAAGGTCGAAGGCTGCGAGCACCTGTTCAGCGAGCAGCGCTTCGTTAATACGTTCGCCGCTGCTACCCTCGCTGATGATCTGCAGATCGCCGCCGTTCCAGTCGAGGCGGGGGTAGCTCCCCTTCACCTCGGTCTCATCGGCGATCGGTGTGAGAAACTCAGGGATACGGCTGCCGTCGATCGAAACGTTGAGCATATCGCTACCATCGGCGGCATTGCCACGCTCAACACGGATCATCTCAGCCAGTTGACTCTGCGGCAATTCCCAGCTCTGAGCGCCCACATTAATAGTAATAGGACCGCCCAGCAGCT
>JAAUTF010000571.1 GCA_012031775.1 Candidatus Altimarinota bacterium
GCCCGTTTGGCGGACAAATCGCCAAAACAGGGCTACCACAAAACCCCTTTCTGCACCTTGCCTAAGATCAGGAAAGGGATTGTGATGGTCAGTGTTGGCGGCTTCGCCGCCAACACTGACCATCACAAAAAGCTTTTCTGAAGCCTTGTCTAGGAGTAAACCATGGAATGGAAACTCGAAGTCATCGTTCTGCCGGTGTCGGATGTCGATCGCTCGAAGCATTTCTACAGTGAGCAGGTTGGTTTTAAGGTCGATGTCGATCATCAAGCTACACCGGAAATGCGCATCGTGCAGCTCACTCCACCTGGCTCGGGTTGCTCGGTGACGATCGGCCAGGGGCTGACTGACTCAGCTCCCGGATCGGTGAAAGGCCTGCAACTCGTCGTCGCCGATGTCGCGCGCGCCCGCGCCGAATTGCTCGCACGCGGTGTGAATGTTAGCCCGGTGCGCCACGTCGACAATGGTGTTTGGCGCGATGGACACGGCGGCCCCTGGAACTCCTTCATTTTCTTCGACGATCCCGACGGCAACAGTTGGTCTGTGCAGGAGAAACCGGCACAAAACCCATAAGCTCGCGCTCTTTGCTCTATGGTTCCTTAGTTCTTGGTTCCCTGGTTCTTAGCTCTTGCTCTGCGCTCACTCCACATTCTGAGTCCTGAATTCTCAACTCTAGAAAGGAGTCCCCCATGGCTAGTGTTCGTGTTCTCGTCGGCACTCGTAAAGGTGCGTTTATTCTGATGGCAGATGGCAAACGCGATCAGTGGGAGGTCACTGGGCCACATTTTGCCGGTTGGGAGATGTATCATCTCAAAGGCTCGTCCGTCGATCCGAATCGCATTTACGCTTCACAGTCGAGTGGCTGGTTTGGCCAGCTTATCCAGCGCTCCGACGACGGCGGCAACAGCTGGGAGCCCGTCGGCAACGAGTTTGTCTACGATGGCGTGCCTGGCACACACCAGTGGTACGACGGCACGCAACATCCCTGGGAATTCAACCGCGTCTGGCATCTTGAACCCTCGTTGACCGATCCGGATGTGGTCTATGCCGGTGTCGAGGATGCAGCGCTTTTCCGCAGCAGCGACGGTGGGCACAGCTGGCAGGAGCTTTCCGGTCTGCGCAAACACGGTTCTGGCCCGCTGTGGCAGCCCGGTGCTGGCGGCATGTGTCTCCACACTATTGTGCTCGACCCAAGCAATGCCGGGCGCATCGTCGTCGCTATCTCGGCAGCAGGTGCTTTTCGCAGCGACGATGGCGGCACAACCTGGCAGCCGATCAACCGCGGCTTGCGCTCCGAGGGCATCCCCGACGCAGATGCTGAGGTAGGTCACTGCGTCCACAATATCGCCATCAGCCCTGCCCGCCCCGGCGTGCTCTTTATGCAAAAGCACTGGGATGTGATGCGCAGCGACGACGGCGGCGACAACTGGCACGAGATCAGCGGCAATTTACCCTCCGATTTTGGCTTCCCGATCGCTGTGCATAGCCATGAACCTGATACGGTCTATGTAGTACCGATCAAGAGCGACTCCGAGCATTTCCCGCCCGATGGCAGGCTGCGTGTGTACCGTAGCCGCAGCGGCGGCCACGAGTGGGAAGCATTGACTAATGGCTTACCACAAGAGAACTGTTATGTCAACATCTTGCGCGATGCGATGGCCGTAGACACGCTCGACAGCTGTGGCATCTACTTCGGCACCACTGGCGGTCAGGTCTACGCTTCAGCCGATGGCGGCGACAACTGGCGGGCGATCGTGCGCGATCTGCCGCCGGTGCTTTCTGTTGAAGTGCAAACACTACCATGACGATCCGCGTACTATTGCCGGCCCACCTGCGTCATCTGGCACGTGTGAAGGGCGAAGTTGAATTAACGATCGACGGGCCGATCACGCAGCGTAGCGTGCTCGATACGCTCGAAGCAGCATACCCCATGCTGCGCGGCACTGTCCGCGATCATAGTACCAAACAACGGCGTCCTTTCGTGCGTTTCTTCGCCTGCGAACAGGATCTCTCGCACGAAGCGCCCGACACACCACTGCCAGAGGCCGTCGTTACGGGCGCGGAGCCTTTTCTTATCGTCGGCGCCATGGCGGGCGGGTAATCATGGGGTGGCGAACCCCATCTTATGCGCCGATTCGCCGATCATCAATCTTGACAGAGGTGGGGTTTCGTCGTATAATTCTTGTTTGGTTGAGGGTATTTCAACCCCTTGGTACCCGCGCTTATCTGGCGCCATCAGCAGCCCGCTCTAGAGGCGAAGCAGGTGCATGGTCTTCTGGTTTCCGCAGCGGCGATGTCGCCGATCTGCGCCGACCTCCAGATAAGCTTATGTGAGGACGTATGGACGGTACGGCCAATTTAGCATTGTGGCACAACGCCGCGCTGCACCTGCCAGTCTGCACCCTCGCTCCAGCCCTGCGAGCGTAGCTCAACGCTACCTTGCACGGGCGGCGTTACAACGCCGCCTACACTCTGGGCCTCGCACACGGTGCAAGGCCTTTTTTGATCCCCCGCAGCGCCCCACTTGTTGCCACCACAGCGGTGTTCGGCTGCGCACAAGCAGGCGAAGATCGTTCTCACGCTCTGGCATCGCGCGCCGTTCTGTAGCTGCGCCGACTGCCTGGCGCACATTCGTCCTGTCGTCTTTCTACCCTTTTGAGTGCCGGGAGGTATTAGGTACAGTTGAAGCAGCAGACCTACGCCAATTATCTGCAGGAGCGCCACGGCCTTGGCGCTGAGGGTCGCATTACCGACTTTATGAGCCGTCGCGACGCCAGCTCTACCTGGGCGATCGCGTTAATTTAAACGACCTCGTGCAACGCCATGGCGCACCGCTCGAGGTCGTTTTCACCCCGCAGATTTCGGCGCAGATCACGCGTATGCAGGCCTGGGCCGAGCAAGCGCGTATGAACGCCGTGTACGAAGGGCATTTTCTCTACGCCTATGCGACGAAAGCGAATTTCGCCGCCGAAGTCGTGCAGACCGCGCTCCGTTCCGGTGCGCACTACGAAACGTCAGCTGCTGCTGATGTTGAGATCGCCCATCATCTTTGGCGCCAGGGTATCCTTCCCAGCGACCGACTTATTTGCTGCAATGGTTCGAAAGAACCCAATTATCTATCTGCGATCGTCGATCTACGCAGCGATGGCTGCGCGAACTTGATCCCAGTACTCGACGATCTCGATGAGCTGGCTCATTTATTGCCCACGCCCGATGCGTTTCAATTCGGTGTACGCGAGCGCGCTGCCGGCAACCGCGACGGCATGCATCCCGGCAACGATCGCTTCGGCCTTACCACATGGGAGATCAACCGCGCTGCCGAGCAGATCTGGGGCACTCAGCACGAGTTAGTGCTCTACCATGCCATGGTCGGCAGCCAGATCGAAGACGAAGATCATTTTCTTGCCACGCTGCGCGAGTCGATCGCTAATTATTGTCGCCTGCGCCAGCGGGTGCCTACACTCCGCTACTTCAACTTTGGCGGTGGCATGCCTACCTCGGCCTATCAGCTGGGCTTCGATTTCGACTACGTTGGTTTCTTAAGTCGCTTGATGAGCGAGATTCATGCGGTCTGCGCCGCTTACGATGTGCCGGTGCCCGATCTGATCGGCGAATTTGGGCGCTACACTGTGGCGACGCATAGTGTATATCTACTCGAGATCGGCGCTACTAAACGCGGCGGCCCCGGCTCTCCCGATTGGTACCTTGTCAACGGCAGTATGATGGTCAGCCTCCCCGACAGTGTGTTTGTTGAAGGGCAGGAGTTTATTGTGCTGCCCCTCAGCGATTGGGATCGGCCTGTGCGCCCAGTGCGGCTCGCCGGGCGTCGCACATGTGACTCAGACGATGTCTACCCGCGCCCGCATCAACCACCACTGATGCTGCCCGATAGTGGTGCTGGCTTGGTTATCGCCATCTGCGGCGTCGGCGCCTATCAGCAGATGATCTCCGGGCGCGGCGGTGCCCACCACTGCCTTAGCCCGGAACCGCAACGCGTGATCGTCGAAGTCGACGACGAGGAGCTTGTCGCTCGCGTGGTGCCGCAGCAAGACCTAGCGACAATCATGCGCTTGCTCGGCTATCAGGCACAGGGGCTGGCAGTACCCCTCTCGTTGCCACGTGAGCGGGTTCCCGTGGTTCTTCCACGGTCTGGTCGCGTTAGTGCCACTTTTGGCAGCGCGCGTCGTAATCGCCGCGCCCGCTTCTAAGAAGTAGGGTAGGCAGTAAAGAAAACGCGGGCGTGGGGTTAAACTAAATTTTAACCCTGCGCCCGCGTTTTCTTTACTGTGATGGC
>JAAUTF010000572.1 GCA_012031775.1 Candidatus Altimarinota bacterium
CCAATCGCTTGATTTCCGCCGCCGCTGTGGTGCGTTGTATGTGCTGCAGCGCAACATCCGACACAAGTCAGACTTTTTTTCGCGGAAGGTCGGAGAGAATGACTTTTACAATTGTGTTGATGTCAATTTGTAAAAGTTGTATCGATTGCCGTCATCGCGAGCGCAGCGAAGCAATCCAGCCTTTTGGGCGCGGAAAGGCTGGATTGCTTCGCTGCGCTCGCAATGACGGAATGAGGCGGCGCGCGAAACGCTCTGGCCCATGCCGTGACGATCATGGAGCGACACATGTCCGATGACAGCAGCCGCAAGATCCTGGCCGGCGCCCGCCTGCGCCGCCTGCGCCGTGAGCTTGCGCTGTCGCAATCGGCCATGGCGATGGAGCTCGGCATCTCGGTGAGCTACCTCAACCTGATGGAGCGCAACTATCACGGCGCGTACTGAGGGGTTACAGGTATTGGGAAGAAGAGCGAAGGCCGCGTGCAGCACTGCTGCACGCGGCCTTTGTTGGTAGGTACTGTCACCAGTAACCTCTACCTTGTCACCTACCGGGCTGGAGCGGCGTGGTAAATCGCGGGCAGGTAGACTAGCGTACCGGGAAGCTCAACCACGTCTACGCGGTTCCCGCTGGCGTTGTGGTGGTGCATCAGGAGCACACCCTCGCTGCCGTTGGCGGTGAGCGCGTTACGATCGTAGCTGAAGGATACCGTCTCGCCAGGAAGATCGACATGGGCCGGGCCAGTCAGGGCACCATCGAACGTGATGCCAGGCCGATTGACGACGAAGCGGTGGGTTTTGCTCACGTCGATCAACCCGCCTGTGCCCTCGGCGAGCGGGCGAATGAAGCTGACAACGCGATAAGAAATCGCGCTCTGCGCCTCGGTCAGGCCGAGGTTGCTCGCCGCGACCGGGAAGACACGCACATTGCTGTTGTGAATGCCGGTATCGGTTGTAGCCGGGACAACGTTCAGGAACTCGAAGGTGATATCGCCGCTCTCGAGATTGACAAGCGTTGCGATATAGACGTTGTCGCCGTCCGGCGAGATCTCGAAGCCGATACTACTGTTGTAGATCCAGAAGTCATCCTGGCCATCGCTGTTGGTGTCGATGTAGATGCCGATTTCGTTGTCGTAGAGGTCAGGGCGAGTCCAATCGGCGTGGGTTGCGACAGCGAAGTATAGATAGGTGTCGCTGATCGGGATGGTCGTCGTGATCGTGCCATAATCGCTGTAGGCACCGATATAGGCGAGATCAGCCGTGGTCGAATAGGTGTCGCCGGTGATCAGCGGGCTAACCTCTTGCAGCTCAAAGGCCGTGACGATCGAGGTTAGTGTGTCGGTCTCGATACCGGTGCCGGTGAGCGAAATCGCCGCCGTGCCGGTGATCGTAGCGCTGAAATCGAACACCGTCTGCTGGGCGCTCATCTCAGACGCAACATTCGTCACCGCGTGGATGGGCACACGCAGGAAGGGCTGGTCGGCAGCGATCTGGCCGCGCAGTTCGCCGCTCAGGTTCGCCTGCGTATGAAGATTGATATACAAACCTTCAGTGAGCAGTGCCTGACGGTTGGCCTCGGTTATGACGACGGTGCCAGTAAGCGGTGTCGCCTCATCAAAGGTCAACGGCAGATCGTCGCGATCTACGAGATCAACAAGGATGGGGCCGTTGAGGCCGCGCGGGGCGATATGGATGTGCGCGCCCGGGCCGCTGATCTCGATCGTTGAGCTGAACTCGATGTAGTACTCTAGTTCGCCAGTTGCAAGCGTATAGGTCATACTGGCGCTAGCGGTCACATCGCTGTCGACAGGCGGAACTTCCTCATCACTGCTCGGCGTGGCCTGAAGCGTAATGACCTCAGGGGTGAGAGTAAGGTAGCCAGCGACCTCGGCGATATAGTGGCGCGGCAGGTCGAGGCCCTGGGTTGCGGCGACCGTCGCCTCGGTGACACCGCGATTCATCGCGCTGCCGTCCGCCGTCAGCACAACCGTCACCGTCGTTGTCTCACCAGCAGCGATCGTCACCGTTTCCGGGCTCACGCTGACGCCAACGCCAGGCTGATCGAGATGTGCGTCGTAATCGACTGTATAGGTAGTCTCGGCGTCACCCTTGTTCGCGACGGTAACCGTCTTCGTCAGGGTACGTGTCTCGCTGCTGAGCACCTCAACTTTGCCGAAGGAAACGCTGACCAGGCCTTCACCGCTGCTCTCATAGGCGATGACATCGGTGTTCGTCGTGTTTGGCACATTAACCCGGCCAGTGCCGATGCGGCCAGGGCCATAGGTGTCACCGCTACGTTTGGTGCCGCTGAAGAGATCGTTGTTAGCGGTGTTCATCGCCAGCGCCTTCAGCTCTTCAACTGACCAATCGGGGTAGATCGCGCGTAGCAGCGCCATCGCACCGGCGACATGAGGCGCGGCCATCGAGGTGCCATTGAGATTCGTACCTTCGTTGCCCGAGCCAACGGCCGCCGAGAAAATCGACTGACCGGGCGCGGCAATATCCGGCTTGAGGAAGGAGTCGCCGCGGCGCGGGCCACGCGAGGTGAAGTCGGAGATCGTATCGACGAAGTTCGGATCGTCAACCTTGATAGCATTGAGGTACTCGTTGCTCAAGGTCACTTCGACATCGCCGGTTGCAGTAGCCGCAGCGATCTCGGCCCCAACCGACTTCGGCGTGCTGAGGGTCGGCAGCGTCGCATTACCCGCCAGCAACAGGCTGAACGGCTCAGCGTTGTCGGCAATAATCAGGCCGACGGCACCAGCTGCTTGGGCATTGTTCGCACGTGTGCCCGATCCACACTGGCCATCTTCCCAGTTGATCAAGACCACTGTGCCAGTGACAAGGGCGGACTGCTCTGGCGTATACGCACTGCACGAGGTTAGCGTATCGCTGTAGTAGACAGTGGACGTAATCGGTTCGAAGCTGCGCCAATCGAAGTTGACCGAGGTCGCTGCGGGCTTGACGCCAGCGATCTCAGCCGGGCTGTTGACGCGGAAGCCATCGAAGACCGAGCGCTCATCAACGCTTGATGCAACGCTGATCGTGCGGCTCGAGGTGCCGGGGGTGCCGGTGATGTAGTAGCTATCGCCGCTGTTGCCAGCTGAGGCAACGACGATCACACCGGCGAGCGCAGCGTTATCGCTGGCGACAGCCGTGGAGTCAAAAGGATCGCCCGAGTCAGAGCCGAGCGACATGTTGATGACATCGAGCTTATCGCTCAAATCGCCGTCGGCGTTGGGGTCGACGGCCCACTCGATGGCGAGGTCGGTATAGAAGGTTGCGCCATCGCAGCCAAAGACTTTGAGAGCATACAACGTCGCCTCGGGCGCGACACCAGGGCCGATACGCAGGTTATCGAAATCCACGGTACCTGTGTAGGGGCCGGTGAAGGTACTGCCATCACTATTTACGCCAGAACCCGCCGAGGTACCGGCCACGTGCGAGCCATGGCCGTTGCAGTCGAGCGGGTCGGGGGTCGGGGGCTGCGTTCGACTGACATCATCTTCGTTATACGCATCGCCGACAAAGTCGAAGCCGCCGGCCACTTTGAAGCCAGCGCCGAAGAAATCAGCGCTCTGGGTGTCAGTTATGACGGTCGGGTCATTTGCCTCGAAGTCAGCGACATCGCCGGAGCCGCCGAAATTGCTATGGTTATAATCGATACCCGTGTCGATGATGCCGACAGAGATGCCCTCGCCGGTCACGCCGAGGCCAGCATCATTCCAGATCTCAGGCGCGCCGATCAGCGGCACACCACTGCTGTTCAGCGGGAACTTCTTGCTCAGCGTGTGGTAGCCCTTCACGCCGGGAAGCTGAGCGAGCGCGGCGAGTTGGTCGCGCGCGACGCTCACCGCAATACCATTGTAGACACGCTGAAGCTGGTAAAGAACGGTAACGTTCAATTTCGCCAGCGGGCGCAGCAGGGCTTGTTGCTCGGCCTCAATTGCGGCGAGCTGTGCCTGGGCGGCACTTGCCGCTTGCAGCTGTGTGGCCCCTGCGGCTTGCTCCTGAGCGAACACCTGCGTGATCGGGGCGCTGTTTAGCTCCAGCACCACGGTGATCGTCGAGTCGCCTGCGTTGCGCCAGCGGGCTGGCGGCCCACCTTCTCTGCATTTGCGAATTTGGCACGAGCCTCCGCACGCAACTGCTCGAAGCCTGCGCGATCAAAACCCGAAACACTTGCCAGCTGTTGGTTTGCCCCAATGCTAAGGGGCGCGATAGCGACCGTGCTCAGCAAAACGACGGATACGAAAAATAACAATACGCTTCATACTCATTGAAC
>JAAUTF010000573.1 GCA_012031775.1 Candidatus Altimarinota bacterium
CTGACGCGGCTGGATTTCGCACGCCAAGTTGCGCCCGGCAGCGCCGACTTGATCGACAGCTACCTCTGGGAGCTACTGCCGACCGCCGAGGCAACGGCGCGCGCGCCCGAGGCGATCCAGCACGGCGTCGACGATCCTTTTGCCGCCATCGCCGCGCGCCGCCTGATCATCGGCACCATGGTCACGCAGCGCGGCAGCGCCGACCCATTAGCCGCGCTCGACAGCCTGCACGCTATTGCCGTCGAGCAAAGCATTGTCACGCCCTATTCCTCGATGATCGTGCTGGTGAACGACCAGCAGCAGCGCATGCTCGATGAACTCGCGAAACAGGATGACCGCTTTGAGCGTGAGTTCGAGGAAGTCGGCGAGACCACGAACGAAACGCCGCCAGTTGTCACCGGCGTGCCAGAACCAGAGGAATGGTTACTGATCGGGCTCGCAGTAGCGATGATGGCCTGGTGGCTACGTCAGCGCCGCCGTCAATCGTTGACCTTAAATAATCAATAGACTACAGAGCAAATACCAGTGCTACGCGAGCGGACATCGTGGACGCCGATACACACGAGGATAAGCGCTTACCGTCGCTACGCCCTCACCCCAACCCCTCTCCCAAGCGGGAGAGGGGCTTCGCACGGCATCAGGAAGAAATCCTCCCCAACTCAACACGTATGCGAGAGCTGCTCGCGACCGCCGCTCATCATCCAGACCAGATGCGTCCTGACTTCTGACTCCTGACTCCTGCGTTCTATCATACGCCCGGCCTTCTGAATTCTGAATTCTGAATTCTGACTCCTGACTTCTGACTCCTGCGCTATAATGCCTCTGAACGCAGCGCAGCACACAGGAGGACACAGTATGGCACGCACCCCGGTGGTGTTCGTCCCCGGACTTGGTGGCTCCTTCAATTTATCGGTGCTGATGGATTGGCGCGGCCCCACGCTGGCCGGCTGGAATTTTCCGCCCTTTCTTGGTTATGGCGCAACGCTGGGCGAAGCCTTCAGCAAAGCTGGCTATGCGCGCGACCGCGACTATTTTGTCGCCTTCTACGACTGGCGCAAGAGCGTGCGCGATAGCGCCGCAAACTACCTGGTGAAGTGGATCGACCGCGCCAAGCAGCGCTCCGGCAGCCGCAGGGTCATTCTGGTCGGCCACAGCATGGGCGGTCTCGTCTCACGCAGCTACATCCAGAGCAAAGAGTATCGCGGCGATGTCGAGCGCCTGATCACCTTGGGCACGCCACATCGCGGCTCAGCCGAGTCTTATTACCCTTGGGGTGGCGGCGAACTGCGTTCGGAGCCGACGACCAAAGCGGTGCTGAATGTCTATCTCTGGTATCTGCGCCATGCCCACCCTTTCCAGACTGAGCTCGACCCATTACGCACGATGCGCACGCTGGTGACGGGTGTACGCGATCTGCTGCCGATCGACGATTATCTTAAAGCTGAGCATGGGCGATCAACGTTGGCACGGCCAGAAGATCGTTATGTCGAGCGTAACTTATGGGGCGATCTGCTCAACACCGACGGCGGCCTCGCCGCGTTGCTCAGCCGTGTGCCGGTGACAACGATCGCCGGCACCGGTTTCCCGACGATCAGCGCGATCACGGTGGGCAGCCCGTTTAGCCCGCCCGGCACGCCACCGCGCTACCCCGACGGCGTGCCAGGCCAGGATCATCTCAGCAACGACGGCGATCAGACCGTGCTGGTCACCAGCGCGCAGATCAATCACCCGCAGGTGCGCAATTTGCCACCGCAACCGGTAGCTCATGGCCAGCTGCCAGATAATTTGACGACGCTCGGCCAGCTGATGGGCGAATTAGGCACAACTTTGCCGTCGATCAGCCCGCCAGCGGTGACACCGCAGCTCGTGATCCTCAGCGCCTCGCCGGTGACGCTGGAAGTTGAAACGCCGAGCGGCCCGGTGATGAGGCCGGATGGTGTGCTTGGCGGTGCAAGCACACAGAGCAAGCGCGGGCGGCGCATTCAGGCGCGTGACTATGGGCATGCCGGTAAACATCTGAACATGGTTGTCATCCCACAGCCCGCCGAGGGCACGTACAATGTTAAGGTTCACGGCACCGGCAGCGGCACCTTTGCGCTCGGCGCGATGCTTATTAGCGCCGAGGGCTCGCTTGTGCTGGGCGGTACGGGCGCAGTAGACGGCGGTGTGCAGCCGACAACGACCGCGATCGAGACGCGTCATGGTCAGGTCGCGGCGGAAAGCGAGCTGTTTTATCAAGTCACATGTACGTCGTTGAGTGAAACACCGCGTGTTGAGATCGACCGAGCGGCAACGACACGCAACGCCGTTGTGCGGCTGCGCGGCGCGCTTAACGACGCGGGCAGTGTGCTTGGTAGTGCTGGTGGTAGCGGCGATGAGCGGTTACGCGGTGCGCTCAACCAGCGCGGTACTTCACCGGCGATGCGCGCTGCACTGGAGGCGGTGCTGCAGGATGATGACAGCAACAGCAGCTTCAGCGTGCTCGGCGCAAGCAGCGCTAGCGAAGTGAGCGCCGCTGCACTCGCCGACGTGGCCGAAACGATGCTCGCCGAGAGCGACGACACCATGGCCGCTGCGCTTATCACGCAGCTCGGCCAGCTAGGGTGATGCCCAATCAGCCGCCATCACGCCGCGTATGGCTTGCCCTGCGCGGCTTTGGCCCGCTCGTACTGGTGGCGATCGGCCTGTTTGTTGTACCTACACTTGTCGTCTGGCTGCTCGGCGGCGGCACGTTCCGCTGGATATATGTGCTGATCGGCCTCGTCGTCGGCATCGCGCTCATCGGCGGTGGCGGGCTTATCCTCGGCTGGGCGATGGGGCGCATCAAACGCTGATCCGCCCGCCAATTGTGGTATGCTGTTGCATAGAGGCACGCAGACCACACCCGGACACAGCATGCTGCGGCTCTACGTGCGGATGTGACCGAACTTTACACTTTTTATCATTCTGACGCACTTCCATCGCATGCACACACAACGTCGACTGTTGCGCATTCTGCTCTTTTTTATGCCCATCCTGCTGCTTGTACTCGCGCTACCCTGGGCCGGCGCTGCGGTGACGGAGGAAACCCATCTGCCGCTGCTCGGCCAGGCACCGTTGGACATCCGTGCGGCGAGCAGCCCCGTTAGCCGCGCTATCGCTGGTGACGAGCAACAGGCCTCGCTAACGTTCTGGACGCGTGATCGGCGTGCTGCCGCTCGCGCGCTCGACTTGCTGCCCGCCACTGAGTCCGATCTACGTTATGCTCGGCTAGCGTTCGAAGCTGATGCTGCAAAAGCGCCGACACGATTTCCCGGTGCGCTTCCGGTTACCGCACTCACGGCGGTAGCACAGCAGCGCTTCGCCAGCGATTGGGTAGCGACAGAGCTAGCGCCAGAGGCGACAACCGAGAACCGAGAACCAGAAACTAACGACAGAGCGGCTCCTCAAGGCTACGAGTACCCGCCGCCGTTCACGCGCTACAGTGTGAATAGTGCCGCCGAAAGCTGGACGCAATACCCCTTCAGCGCGATCGGGCGGCTCTTTTTACGATCCCCGAGACAGAAGGCAGCTTCTCGTGCAGCGGCGCGATTTTAGGTGGACGCGCCATCTGGACAGCCGGCCACTGTGTATACACACCGGGCAAAGGTTGGCATACCAACATCGTCTTCTATCCTGCCTATCGCAATCAGGCCACCCCCTTTGGTGCATTCACCGCCACATATCAGTCGACGCTAGCAGGATGGCGCGACGACAGCCTGCTCGCCTACGACATCGGCGTAATCGCGGTGGCCAACGTCGACGGCAAGAGTGTGTCGCAATGGGCGGGGAAACTCGGCAGCAGCTTCAACGAGGCGGTCACACAACACTTCCATGTCTTCGGCTATCCGGTCAATTTTAACAGCGGTGGCTTTCTGGTGGCTTGTACAGCCTCAACGGCCACCGAAGACGAAGCCAGCGACGAGGGTAAAGCCAGCCCGATCGGTATCGGCTGCGACATGGCCGGCGGCAGCAGCGGTGGGCCGTGGCTATTGCGCTATCAGCCGTATCAGGTCGGCGAAGTCAATCTTGTTAATGGCGTAGTAAGCTACTACGCCCCGGGGAAACCGCAGCAGCTCTACACACCCTACTTCGGCAGCGCCGCACAACAGCTCTACGAGGAAGCACTGGCGCAGTAAGGTCAGGAGTTGGCGTTAGGAGTATCATCGTTCACTATTCTTGCTGCTCTGCGCGCTATGCTCTCGTCTACACCCCTTCAACCACTGCCAC
>JAAUTF010000024.1 GCA_012031775.1 Candidatus Altimarinota bacterium
GGGCTACACGGGGAGCAGCCTGGACAGGCAGCCGCTGGGGTGGCGGGGCGCTGGGGACGGCGGGGCGTTTAGCGCCACGGTGGCGGATGGGCGCTTGCAGTTGAGCGCGCCGAACGGGGCGTACGTACGCTCGGTGGACACCTACACGCGGCGCACGCTGGAGGGCGTGGTGGAGTTCGGCAGCGGAGCGTTCCAGCACGTTGGCTTCGGCAGCCTGGACTTCGCGGGCAACAGCTATTTGCTGTTCAGTACGTTTAACACGAACAACCGGCTGTACGCGCGCTCGAACAACAATGTGAGCGAGGTGTTTAGCGACTTGGGGCCGCTGCCGAGCGGGCCGCAGCGCTACCGGATCGAATGGACGACGGGCAGCGTCGGGCAAGATGCGGTGCGCTACTTCCTGAACGGGGTCGTGGTGGCGACGCATGAGGTGCCGAGCGCACCGTCGCTACACGTGTACCAGAGCTACAACAGCGGGAGCGCGCCTGCGCTGATGGTAGACGCGCTTGCGGTGTACGGGCCATATGCGGCGAGCGGAAGCTACACGACGTGCGCGTTGGACGCGGGGGCGGGGCAGGTGTTCACGCAGGTGGCGTGGACGGCGAGCGTGCCGACGGAGACGGGGCTGAGTATGCAGGCGCGCAGTTCAGCAGACGGGGTGAGTTGGAGTGGGTGGGCAACCCTGGCGAGCAGCGGGGCACCGCTGGCGCAAGCGGCGCGTTATGTGGAGGTGCAGGCGAGCCTGACGAGCAGCGACAGCGCGCGCACGCCGCTGCTAGACGCGCTCACGCTGAGCTATGCAAGTGCGAGCAGCCCGACTACCACGCCGACTGTGGCAAGCAGCCCGAGCGCGACACCAACCAATACGGCGCTGCCGACGGAAACGGCCACACATAGCGCTGTGCCGACTGCAACCGCGACCAATACGGCGCTGCCGACCGCAACCGCGACCAATACGGCGCTGCCGCTTGGGCCGGCGGTACGTATCAACGTTGGTGGCTCTGATCAGTTGGTCGGTGATATTGCCTGGTCGAATTGCGAAGCGCGCACTACGTGTGACAATTACCGGCTCAATGGGACGAACTACAGCACGACTAGCGCGATTACGCTGGCATCCAATTCGGCACCGGCAAACGAGGCTGTTTATCAGATTGGCGCGCAAAACAATATCAGCAATGCGGGTGCTTCGCTCGATTTTCGCGTTCCTGTGACAAACGGCAACTATGAGGTGCGGCTACATTTCGCCGAAACTCAGTATACAGCTGCCAATCGACGGCGCTTCGATATTCGGTTAGAAGGCATAATTGTTGAGGGTAGCTTCGATACCTTCGCTCAAGCCGGTGGGCGTTTTCGTGCTATCGTTCGCAGCTACAATGCCGTCGTCAACGATGGACGACTCGATCTGAGCTTGGTCAACCGCACGGCAGTGGCGCGCATTAGCGGTATCGAGATTATCCGGCTAGTTGCTCCGCCTATTGGTACACCGCAGCCGACCGTCAGCCCGACGCCTACAGCGGTCAACCCGCCGACTGCCTCGGCTGTGGCGATCCGTGTGAATGGCGGTGGTAGTTTGCTTACAGATGGCGGAATTACCTGGCAGGCCTGTACGGCACTCAACGTCTGTGACCTGTACAACCTTAATGGCGCGAACTATTCAACATCCCAGGCGATTACGCTGAGTGCGCAGTCGAGCCCAGCTACTGCTACTATCTACCAGACAGGGCGCTACACCGGTGTGATGAATGCTGGCTCTACGCTCGATTTCCGTTTCCTGGTGCCGGATGGTACTTACACCCTGCGCTTGCATTTTGCGGAAACCAGTCAGACAGCCGTGGGCCGCCGCCGCTTCGATATTGAGGCCGAAACTACACTATTGGATACGAATGTCGATGTCTTCCAACGGGCGGGCGGGCGCTACCAGGCATTGGTTACTGAGTATACGGTGACCGTCAACGACGGAGAACTGAACCTCAGCTTTATCAACCGTGTTAATCAGGCGACGGTAGCAGGTATTGAGATTATCGGTCAATAAGCAGAAACTTCTATGCTGGATCTCTCGATTATCATCGTTAGCTGGAACACACGCGATCTGCTCGATCGTTGTTTGCGACAGCTCTATGCTGCGGCGAACGACTTCGCGATCGAGGTTTTTGTGGTCGACAATGCTTCGCACGATGGCAGTCAGGAGCTTGTGCGCGAATGTTATCCGCAAGCAACACTGATCAGTAATGATGCGAATCTGGGGTTCGTGCGCGCCAACAATCAGGCGCTACCCCAAGCACAGGGCGAGTTGTGCTTTTGCTCAACAGCGACGCCTTTCTCGACGTGGATGCGTTACGCGTGCTGGTCGATTTTATGCGTGCTCACGCCCAGGCCGGTGCGGCTGGGCCACGGTTGCGTTACCCCGATGGCGCACTTCAGCGCTCCTGCACCGCGTTCCCGACACTTTGGCATGAATGTTGTTTGATGCTGCAGCTCGATCGTTTGGCGCCCACAAGCCCTTTTTTTGCTGGCTATTGGTACGATGGTTGGCAGTACGACACGCTACGTGAAGTCGATTCGATCATGGGTGCCTGCCTTCTGGTGCGCAACAAGGCGATGCAGCAGGTCGGTATCCTCGATGCGGATTACATTATGTACTCCGAAGAGGTCGATTGGTGCTATCGGATCCAGCAGGCGGGTTGGCGTAATTATTTTGTACCCGCTGCCGGTGCCGAGCACATCTGGGGCGGCAGCACGGCCCGGTGCGTGTCGAGGCTTTTGTACAGTTCTTTCGCAGTCGGCTTACGTTCTTCCGCAAACATCGTGGGCCACGTGCCACCACTGTATTAAAAGTGATTTTTGGTATTGGTAGCGCTGTGCGTGTGGTGGCTGGCCTCCCGTTACTACTGGCGGCGCGTCTACGTAAGCACCAGGCACACCCGAAACTGCTCTGTTACTGGCGTCTGCTGGGCGCACTGCCCAGCCTCTAGCGATGGGGCATGTGTATGTTGTACATCCCGATACATAATTAACTCACTGTTGTATGGTGAGCAAATGAGGTATTCATGTTTCAGCCCTCGGTGAGCGCTGTCGAACTGCCGAAGCAGCGTGCTGGCACACAGTCGCGCTTTTTGATCGCCGATCGCTGGTTCGTTGCAGGGCTGGTCGTGCTGGTGCTGCTGCTCACCAGCGTGCCCTATTTCTATGCCTATGCTAGTCAGCCAGATGACCGTCGTTTTCAGGGCATTTTGCTGAATGTGCCGGATACCGCGCAGTATTTTTCGTGGCTGCGCGATCATCGCGAAAGCTGGCTGGTCAGCAATCGTATGACGCCGGAGGCGAACGAGCCGGCGCTTTTTAATCTCCTCTGGATTGTGGTTGGGCGGCTTGCCGAGGCTACCGGCCTGAGCGTGACCGTTCTCTTTCACACGGTGCGGGCGCTGGCGACTGCGAGCATGTTGCTGGCAATGTATGCGGTGTGCCGTATCTTCACCCACAATCGCGCCGAACTTTGGACGGCCTATCTTGTTGCGGCGCTCGGCGCTGGCCTGGGCTGGTTCTGGGTGGTGGTGAAATATGCGCGCGATCTGCCCGATGTACCGTTCCCCTTAGATATCTATGTCTACGAGCCGAACAGCTTTGTGATCGCGATGGCCTTTCCGCACTTCACGATCGCGACGACCTTGATTTTGGCGGTATTCTTCTGTTTTCTACGCGCGCTTGAGTTTCGTAGCTGGGCCTATGCTGCGGTCGGCGCTGCACTGGCACTTCTGTTGACCTTGCAGCACGCCTACGACCTGCTGATCATCGGCCTGGTGCCAGCCGGTGCCCTGGCCCTGATGTGGCTGCGCGACCGGCGTATTCCCTGGTTTGGCGGCTGGTCGATGTTATTGATCGGCGGGCTGGCGACGCCGCCCGCGCTGTATTTTACCTGGCTTACGAGCCGCGATCCGCTGTGGAAGGAAGTGCTGGCGCAGTTCGCCAATGCCGGGGTGTTTACGCCGCCGCCATGGCATCTGTTGATCTTGCTCGGCCTGCCTATGCTTATCGTTGTCACAGCGATCATCTTCGATCTGCCCAGGTTGCGAACTGTACTGGCGCGCGATGGGCTCCTAGCCACCGCCGATGACTACGATCTCTTCCTCTGGTCGTGGCTGATTGTCGGTTTTGCCTTGCTCTATGTGCCGACCGATTTCCAAATCCATATGCTGAATGCCTATCAGGTGCCGCTGGCCTTGATAGCCGCGCGCATCCTGCATCGACGGCTGCTGCCTGCGCTGAAGCCGCGCTTCCCGCACATGGTGCAGTGGCTACCGCTGGCCTTGGTACTTGCGGTGCTGCCGACTAACCTCTATTATATCGGCTGGCGTATGCTGGATCTGGGGCGGCATCAGGCACCATATTCGCTCTCCGTCCACGAAGTTGCTGCGCTGGGCTGGCTCGATACGTATGCTACTGCCGATGATGTCATTTTTAGCGGGCTTGAGATCGGGCAGTATGTGCCAGCACGTAGCGATGGCCGCGCGTTTATCGGCCACTGGGCGCAAACGGTGGATTTCTATGGGAAGCGTGATGCCGTGGCTCATTTTTTTACTACTGGTACTGCCGATGCCGAGCGTCTAGCTTTGATCGAGCAATTCGGCATAAGTTATGTGCTGCACGGCCCCGAAGAGCGCGCGCTCGGCACCTTCGATCCGGCTGGCTCAGGGCTCTTTACAAATGTCTTTTCAAGCGGCGATGTAGCCATTTATAAGGTACGGTAGCACTGGAAAGAAGGGGTGGCTAGCGAGTCTGTATCGTTACAAAGACAACCGTGTCTGCCCTGCCAGTGAGGTAACGATGAATATACCCTCGATCTCGGTACCTAACGCGGGATTATCTAGCGCTGCACACGTAAAGATGCTGGAGCGCATGGCGCTCGCCGGGCTATTGGCGCTTGCGCTATTCCTGGCGCTTATCAATCTGCCGTATGCCCCGCGCACTTGGTTCGACGAAGGCTCTCACCTGCATGTGCCCGAGACGCTGCTGCGTTATGGCGTCTATGCCGATATCAGCAGCGAGGGCTTTCGGTACTACGGCCCGACGGTTGGCGTCGGCCCGACGGTGATGCTGCCGATCGCGCTGAGCTTTCAGCTTGCTGGTGTGGGGCTGCTGCAGGGGCGTATCGTTATTGTCGCCTATTTTCTCGTCGCAGTTGTCGCCTTTTATCTGTTGGCGCGCCGGATCAGTGGGCCACGCGTGGCCCTGCTCGCGCTCACGCTTATGCTGGCCTCGCGTACCGTGCGCTACGAGGGCGTGATCGAATACGGACGCCAGGTGCTCGGTGAGGTGCCAGGCATCGCTTTCTTACTGTTGGGCATGCTCGCTTGGTCAGCAGCAGTAAAAACTCGACATAACGCAATATCTGATCGATCAACGGTTTATGCGGGGCTGGCAGGCTTGGCCTTTGGGCTCGCCTTGGTGACAAAGAACCAGTTTGTATTGATTGTGCCACCGATGCTGGCGCTGATCGCGGTGCTCGATTGGCGCTATTACAAAATCGGTAGTTGGCCGATGCGCCTGCTGCCGTTTTTTATCGCCTGCAGTTGCTTTGGCGTCTGGACGCTTATTCAATTGCAGTTCCTCGGCCCAGGTAGTTTTGCGGCCAACCTTGCGCAGACGCGTCGGGCCGCTGCTGGGGCGATCTTTGTTTTCGAGTTTGATGCGACGCGGCGTGCGCTGATCTATATCGTCGAGAGCTACGCTGGTTTGCTTGTGCCTGCCCTGGCCTATGGCCTGTGGCGCTGCCGTCGGCGTAGCGCCGAGGCATTAGTGCTGTTGCCCACGATCTTGCTGCCCAGTCTCTGGCTATGCTGGTATCTGGTCTCGCTGGGTTGGCCGCGTTACGCTTTTCCGGCTGTTGTTTTTGGCGCACTCGCCGTTGCCGTGCTGGTGCGCGACACCTTCGTCTGGCTGCGCAAGCGTAGCCAGCATCGGCTGGCCTGGGTGGTTGCGAGCTATGTTGCGCTGGTAGTCCTCGTGCCGCTTGCGCTCAGTACACGCGTTGTCTTTACGCCGACAGACGCGGCACAACGGATGGCGGCGTATATGAATGACGCTATTCCTGATACGGTGATTGTGGAGACCTGGGAGCCTGAAATGGCGGTCTTCACCGATCACAATTTTCACTACCCGCCGATCGAATTGCTCGATGTGGCAGTGCGCAACACCTGGCTAGACGGCCCGCCGTTGGTGTACGATGGCCTGGCCGTGCGCCCGCCCTATGTGCTCATCGGCAGCTTCGGCAGCTGGGTTGCGATCTATGATCAGGATGTGCTCGACAGCGAGTACGAGTTGCTATACAGTGCCGACCCCTACGCCTTCTATGGGCGAAAGTAACAACGCCCTCGGCCAGCGCCACAATAAGGGCACTGGCCGGGGGCGTTGTGCTCACTCGCCGCGCGCGATGACTTCGATCTCCGCCAGACTCGCCAAGGTCATTCCATAAAACGTGCCGCTGACATCGTCGAGGTTAATGCGAATGCTGCGTACGGTTATCTCGTCGAAGTTCGCATCGGTACCGGTCACAGCGACCCTGTTGACGGTCTTTCGTGCGACCTCTTGTTTTGCCGCTGCATCGCTGAACAACACGATGGTGGCGCGCTCCACCTGGATACTAGAGTTAGCTTCGTCGCCCTTGCGCGGATTGTAGAGCCGCACCACACGTACGCTCACCGGCACCGGGAACGTCAGCTGCACCCATTCGCCATCTTGTTTGCCAGGGTTGCTATTCCAGTAGCGCCAGATCTCGCCCTTCATTACGCGACGGTCGATCAGGCCGCCGTTATACTTCGCATCGCGCGATGAGGAAACTGTCACCGTTGCACCGGTGGCCAGATTTGTCCACTGCGCATCGGCGCGATTTGTTGGGATATCGATCATGGTGTGGCCGGCGTGGCAGCCGACGCAGCTCACGGTGGTGCCGGGGCGACCGTAGTTCATACCGGCCACGTGTGCCGCACCGTCGGGATCGTCTTGCGAGCCAGTAAAGGGCACTTTGTTATCGCCCGAACGGATTTGCTCGAAGAGCGGTACGTTCGCTGGAGCAGTGGTATCACGCACCGCACCCTGCGGGCTAATCGGCAATGTGTTGATCTGGATCGGCCAGTCTAGATTGGGGAAGGAGCCCGGCCCGCTGCGCTGATGGTCGATGAAGAAGCGGATGTTTTGCGCCGAGCCGACCGGCGGAGCGTTCACAATATCGGTGTCGACCGGAGCGTTGAAGTAGACGTTCAGCGCGTCGAAAACAAAAGTACCGTCCTGGTCGTAGGGGCCATCGGCGGGCGGCGGCAGCAGGCTAGGTGTGCTTGTCACCGTATCGCGAATGATCGGTGGCTTCGCACGAACACGAATGACGCGCGCGCGCACCTCGGTAGTTGTAGGGTTATCGTAGAGCAACCTGCGATCACTGCCATCGGGGTTAATCGTGTAGAGGCCGTAATCCTGTTTGGCATCATCGGCCCACGAGATAAGCAGGCGGCCGTCGGGCAGCGGCTCGGGGTCGGTGACATAATCGCCCTTGTAGACGCCGAAGGAGGGCGGATCATTGTGGGCGTACTCGCCGAGAAGATCGGTGATGCCGATAATCGACTCGTAGGTACCGGCCCCGCGCTGGTAGTGGCGCAAGCCGCCGAAGCCTGCCGCCTCGCTCATGTTAAACATGGGGAAATAGTTGGCGATAAACGAGCCGTCGGGCAAGAAGGCACCACCATAGACGTGGTTTCCTTCTTCATTGCGGAGCGCGCCGCCCCACATCGCTAAATCGGTGCCATCGGGGTTGATAGCGGCCGCTTGCCAGGCGTTGCGCCAGAGGAAATCGTTGCCGCCGAGTTGGTCGGCGCGGTCTGCCGTCAGGCCGTTATGTTGGCGGTAACCACCATTCGGGTCGGCCACAGTCTCCATGCTGTTGGTGGCAAAACGATAGTTGCGCCACCAGCGGGCGAAGACGATCTTGCCGGTGATCGGGTCGACGAGTGGGCGATCGGCACCGTTCCGTTCGGCGGTAATACGGCGCATCTTGCTGCCGTCGGCATTCATGACGTGCAAATTAGTGGCGCGCACCCCGCTATACTGCGCATAGCTGGGCCAGCGGGTAGAGGAGAAGACGATGCGGCCATCGGGCAACCAGGCCGGGTCGCTGTCGTCGTAGCCGGAGAGGCCGTTGGCGGCCTCTGCAAACTGCTGGAGATTCAGATCTTGGTCGTCGAATGTCAGCTGTTTCAGCCCCGCACCGTTAGCACCGATCGCATAGATACGCCAGGCATCGGCGTTATCGTGTGGCCCACGGTTGTAGTCGCCCTTCGGCAGACCAGCAAATACAATCGTTTTGCCATCGTACGAGACATCGGGCGCATTAACATCGATCAGGTTCAGCGAGGCCGCCGTGGGTTTGCTGCCATCGACGAGGGTGCGAATGCTGCCATTGGCTTCACGAACCAACAGCTTGCCGGGTGAAGCGACCTGGTAACGACTATACGGCCCGACTCCCGGCAGCCCTTTGGCTTCGTCCCAGTAGATCGTGCCTTCGGCAGGGATCTGACGCGAAACAAACACGATTGCCGTCGGCCCACCGTCGTTGCTGCCGCCACTCACGAGAACGGGCAAGTACGTTTTGGTCTGGCCATCTTGCGCGTTACCGCGCGGGGCCGCCAAGAGGCTTACGGTTAAGAGCACCAGTAGGAACAGGCCGCTACGACGAATAAACCGCTGTGCTGATATCGGGAACACGTAGCTTTTCCTCCCTGCGCCAGTGCTGCTGCGCGGAACACGCCGCACCGGCAATTGCTGAGGTGACGCATAGATCATCGCCATCCCGCTCATACTCGCCCCCTCCCGTTATAGCAGGTTAAAGAAAAGTTAAGAATGACCCATTAGTCCTAACCGCGATTATGCCTCTTCATACTACCAAGCCCGGATAAACAGATTTAGCGAGACGGCGAGGTAGATCGCAGATGGCCGATCGCCGATCGCTGATTGAGCGAGTGCAGACTATAGCGTTCGGACAGGATAGAGGAACGCTGATGACGGCACAATCGCCCGCTACAGTCTGCCATCGACCGTTTGCAATCCGTAACCACGGTAAGAAGAGTGTAATGCGCCCTCGGTGTGCTTTTAGGTGCTGTTTAGGGCAGATTGTTAGGGTATGCGTACTGAGTGGAGGTAGTATTCCGAGGTGCATATGTCACCACATTTCTGGCGCCCAGTGGTGCTGTTTTGTTTGTTGCTCGCGAGCTATGGCTACGTGCTGCCGCGTTGGTCGGATTGGAACCAGAACTCGCGGTTGAACCTTGTGTTGGCGCTAGTCGACGATGGCACGGTGGTGATCGACCGCTATGTTGCCAACACTGGCGATTACGCTTTGATCGATGGGCGCGCCTATACCGATAAGCCACCCGGGGCGAGTTTCCTTGGTGTGCCGGTGTATATGGCGTTGCGCCCTGTGCTCGATCTGCCGGTAGTTGCCGCGCGGCTTGAGCGCCTGAGCCAGGGGGCTGCCTTTGGCGACACCTTGCAAGCCGATGGTACAGGGCTCCAGGCTGGGAAAGTACGCTTCGCTCTTGTGCAATACGTGCTCTCGTTAGCGGTGGTCGCTGTGCCAGCTGCGCTGCTTGGCGTGCTCTTCTTCCGCACACTGCGTCGGCTCGGCGTCGGTGAAATTCCGGCCATCCTCGGCACACTTGGCTATGCGCTCGGCACAGCGGCGGCCCCCTATGCTGGGAATTTTTACAGCCATCAATTAACGGCTGCACTGCTGTTCGGGGCCTTCTTTGTTACATGGCAGAGTCCGGTTCAGAGCGCAGAAACGCAGCGCGCGGCGGTTGTACGCGGCCTGCTTGTCGGGCTTTTGCTCGGCTGGGCGGTGATCAGCGAGTACCCACTCGTGCTGGCGGCGGCGCTGCTTTTTGGCTATGCGCTCGTTCGGCATCGCTGGCGCTGGCTTGCTCCTATGCTGGTTGGTGGCCTTGCGCCCGGTATGTTGCTCGCCGTCTACGACTACGCAGCTTTCGGGACGATCCTTCCGGTTGGGTATGCGCACTCGGCGCTCTGGCAAGATCAGCATCAAACCGGGTTTATGAGCATTACGCACCCGCGCCTGGAGTCGATCTGGGGGCTCACGTTTGGTGCGTTTCGTGGCCTGTTTGTGCGCGCACCCTGGCTATTGCTTGCCGTTCCCGGCTTTATTCTCTGGTGGCGCACTAGGCATCTACGTGCAGAGTGGTGGGTGCTGCTGCTTGTGCCAGCGATGATTTTCTTCTTTTACAGCTCGTCGATCATGTGGTGGGGTGGCGTGATGGGGGCGGGGCCGCGCTATATCGTACCGATGCTCCCGTTCTTTGCTCTGCCCGCCGCCTGGCTGATCGGGCTGCTCTGGTCGCATCGTTCGCTGCGAGTTGCTGCCACAGCGCTCGTGCTGCTGTCGATGGTGCTGACCTGGGCCGAGGCGCTTGCCGGCCAACTCTTCCCCCCCGACACGATCAGCACACCCTGGTTGTTGTATACCTGGCCGGCCTGGCAGAGCGGCGATATTGCGCGCAACCTGGGCATGGCGCTTGGCTTCCGAGGGCATATGAGCCTGTTGCCTTTGTTCCTCCTGGTTGTTGTCGGGGTAGCGCTGCTCTGTTCGCCGCGCCGTAAGAAGCCAGAGCCGCTGGTACGTGGCGATCTTACGCTGCAGTCCGCTGACTAGCAGCCTATTTTTCGGCAAGGTTGGTGTTTGTTGTCGGTTTGCGCATAGTTCAAACCGATAGCACACCAGCTCAAGTGTTGCCAGACATGTGTTGGAGAAGTAAATGGTATGCGTGTTTTGCTGCTGACCCAGATTTTGCCCTACCCGCCCGATAGCGGCCCGAAGGTCAAAACGTTCCGGCTCATTCAATATCTGGCGCGCCACCACGAGCTAACCCTGGTGTCGCTGGTGCGCTCGGAGGCCGAAGCAGCGCGGGCGGCCGCGCTGCGCGCATTTTGCACGGAAGTCCATACGGTGCAGCTGCAGCGCTCGAAGCTGCGTGATGCGCTGTATCTGGCGCGCAGCCTGATGTTCAATCGCTCGTTCATCATCGAGCGCGACGCGTGCCGCGCGCTCGACACGTTGCTGGCCGCGTTGACGCAGTCCACGCCGTTCGACATCATTCACGCCGATCAGCTGAACATGGCGCAGTTCGCACTCAAACTGCCCGGTGCGACGGTGCTCGATGAGCATAACGCCGTCTGGACGATCGTGCAGCGGATGGCGCAGCACGAGGCTTTTCTGCCCAAACGCGCCTTTCTCGACTTCGAGGCGCGTAAGCTGCGCCGCTATGAGGCCGACGTGTGTGCGCAGTTCGATGCGGTTATGGCGGTGAGCGAACCGGATCGTTGGGCATTGGCGCTAGCCGCCGCCGAGCGTGGCACGCAGCTCGCGCCGATGACGGTTATGCCAATAGCGATCGATACGGAGCAGCAACCGTTTATCGAGCGCGCCGCGCAGCCACGTATGGTGCTCAGCATGGCCACGATGTTCTGGCCGCCGAACGTCGATGGCGTGCTTTGGTTTGCCACCGAGGTATACCCGCTGGTGCAGGCCGCAGTGCCGGAAGTGCAGTTCGCTATCGTTGGGGCGCGCCGCCACAGCGTGTGCAGCGCCTGGCCGAGGAAGATTCAAGTATCGTAGTCACCGGCTATGTCGACGACCCACAGCCCTACTTAGAGGCCAGTGCCGCGCTGATCGTGCCAGTGCGCGCTGGTGGCGGCATGCGCGTGAAGATCCTCGAGGCGCTTGCTCGGGGCACGCCGATCGTTTCGACCACTGTGGGCTACGAGGGTATCGCGCTCACGCCCGGTGAACATCTGCTCGTCGGCGATACGCCGCAGGCATTCGCTGAAGCGCTTATTCGCCTGCTGCGCGACCCAGCATTTGGGCGTCGTATGGCTGCTGCTGGCCGTCGGCTGGCCGAAACGCACTACGACTGGCGTGTCGTCAATCCGCAGATCGAGGACGTATACGCGGATATGGCGGCGGTATGCGCTAAAGGCGCAGAAACATTATGACTAGCGAACTGCGCACCATCCTCTTTGTCTCGCCGTATGTGCCATCGCGGATCCGCGTGCGCACCTTTCATATGCTGCACGAGTTAGCGGCGCGTGGCCATCGGGTGACGCTGTTCTGCCCGGCACGCGGTGCGGCGGATGCCAATGAGCTACAGGCGCTGCGCCCGGTGTGCGCACGTATCGTTGCCGTACCGCAGTCGCGGCTGTCGCCACTACGTGGGTACGCCCGTGCGCTGTTTGAGGATCTGCCCCTACAGGCTGCGCATAACCTTGGCGGCTCGATGGGCGAAACGCTGCACAAGCTGTTGACGCGCGAGCACTTCGATGTCATCTATGTTGAGCATCTGCGAGCGGTCGAAGTGGTGTTGCGGGCGACAACGCCGGGGAGCCCGCCGCTTGTCTACGATGGCGTTGATTGCATCAGCTTACTGTTCGAGCGGGCGCTGCGTAGCAGCCCTTCGCGAAAAACGCAAGCGCTGGCGCTGCTCGATTTAGCGCGTACACGCCGTTATGAAGCGCGCATACTTAGCCGTTGCCACGCTGTCACGGTTACCTCACCAGAGGATCGCTGGGCGCTGATGACGCTAGCCGAGCAGCAACAGCTAGCGGCAGATAATGTCTATGTAGTGCCAAACGGTGTTGCGCTCGACTATTTTGCGCCGCAGCACCTCCCCCGTCAGCCGGCAAGGCTGGTGTTTAGCGGCAAGATGAGCTATCACGCCAACCATGCTGCCGCCCTGTATTTGCTGCGCGACATAATGCCGCTGGTGTGGCGTCAGCGCGCTGATGTCACAATCGCTATCGTCGGCGCTGAGCCGGGGGCGGAACTGCTGGCCTGCGCTAAAGATCCGCGAGTGCAGGTGACGGGCTTTGTGCCGGATCTGCGGCTCTATCTCGCCGAGGCCACACTGGCTGTCTGCCCGCTTCGGTATGGTGTGGGCATCCAGAACAAGGTGCTTGAGGCCCTGGCTATGGGCACACCGGTGCTGGCGGCACGCCAGGCCACAGTAGCGCTCGCTGCCGAAGTCGGTCGCGATCTGCTCACCGCGAGCGATGCGGCTGATTTTGCTGCGCAGATCCTTGCGCTGCTCGCGCGCCCCGCACAGCTCGATGCACTCGGACGTAACGGACGCCGCTATGTTGAACAGTACCACTCGTGGGCGCGCAGCATCGCTTTGCTCGAAGAAGTCTTAGAACATACAAGAGCATGGTACTGATCTAAAAATACTCCCATTATTAACTTTACGACTGCCACGTATAAATGGATTGTCAGCCCAATTTCAGGTCGATTTAGCCCTTTGTTAGGCTTGATCGCAATAATCGGTGTAGTTCTCGACGAAAGAGCACAGCGCATCAGAATGCGATTTAACGCTCTCTCAACTAGTTGCGACGGGCGCTTAGGGAGGGACTCGACATGACTGCACCAGATCTGTCGCTGATTATCCCATGTTATAACGAGGCGGAAGGCATCGCCGCAATGCACACGCGGCTGGCGGCGGTCGTGCCCCAACTGCGCGCGCACAGCAAGCTCGAGCTGATCCTGGTCGACGATGGAAGCAGCGACAATACCTATCAATTGTTGCAGTCGGCGTTTGTGAGCTGGCCAGAGGTGCGTATTGTGCAGCATGAGCGCAATCGCGGCCTTGGGCAGGCGCTGCGAACGGGGTTTGTTCACGCGCGTGGTGCTATCGTTGTAACCTGTGACAGCGATGGCACGTACCCGTTCAGCGAGATCCCGGCCTTACTTGGGCTGCTGCGGCCAGGCGTTGATATTGTCACGGCATCGCCGTATCACCCGGCGGGCGGTATCGAGAACGTTCCTGCCTATCGTGTATGGCTGAGCAAGAGCGCCTCGCAGTTGTATCGCATGATCGTCGGGCGCGGAATTCACACCTACACGGCGATGTTTCGCGCCTATCGGCGCGAGGTGATCGAGCGTATCCCAACAACTGCCGATGGCTTTCTGATGGTGACGCAGCTGTTGGTCGAAGCCATTCTTGCTGGGTATCAGGTGGTGGAATATCCCACAGTGCTGCGGGTGCGCCAGTATGGCCAATCGAAGGCCAAGGTGCTGCGCATCACCCGTTCGCATCTGGCCTACATGCGCGATGTGCTGTGGCGACGCCGCGCAGGCCAGATCGCTCGTAAGGTCGATACCGAGACGCAACGCATTTAGCGCGGCCAAAAACCGAGCACCGTGCTCACACCGATGTGCTAGCTGACGAACGATAGTTCAATCGATCTGAATATGGTCGTAGGTACTACCAGCGATGACGAAAGTTTTAACCCTGCTCGGAACGCGCCCGGAGATCATCAAGCTATCTCCGTTGATAGCCTTGCTCGTTGAGCGCTTCGAGCACGTGCTGGTTCACTCGGGCCAACATTATAGCTACGAGATGGACGCCCAGTTTTTTGCAGAGCTACGCCTGCCGACGCCGACGCATATGCTGAACGTCGGCTCGGCGAGCCACGGCGAGCAGCTGGCGCGGATGCTGAGCCGACTCGAGCCTCTTTTGCACGACGAGCGCCCGGATGTCGTGCTTGTGCAGGGCGATACAAACACCACGCTCGCTGGCGGTCTCGGCGCGGCCAAGCTGAACATCCCGGTGGTGCATGTCGAGGCCGGCTGTCGTTCCTTCAACCGCGCGATGCCCGAGGAGCTGAACCGGGTGCTGGTCGATCATCTCGCTAGTGCGCTCTTTGTTGCCGATGAGGCCGCGCAACGCAATCTGCGGAATGAGGGCATCGATGAAGCGCGCTGTTTTCTTGTGGGCTCGACTGCTATCGATGCCTGCGAGCGTAACCGCGCCTATGTTACCGACTCGACTATTCTCAACCAGCACGATGTCGTGCCAGGAGGCTATCTTGCGCTGACTGTGCATCGCGCCGAGAACACCCATCCTGCGGTGCTGCCGGGCATCATTGCTGCACTCGAAACGTTGGCTGAGCGCTATCCGATCGTTTTTCCTGTGCATCCGCGCACGGCGGCAGCACTCGCAGCGCAAGGGCTTCAGCTGAGCGCGCGTATTCGTGTTTGCCCGCCGCTCGGCTATATCGACATGCTGCGGCTGGTTGGTGCGGCGCGCGCGCTGCTCACCGACTCGGGCGGGCTGCAGGAAGAGGCGGCGGTGCTTGGTACTCCTGCGTTGATCTTGCGCCAGGAGACAGAATGGCAGGCACTGGTCGACGCCGGTTTTCATATCCTGGCTGGTAACAGTACCGCCTCGATCCTCGCTACGGCTGAGCACAGCCTGAGCGATGCTGCGCTCGCGACAGCGCGCTCGCACACGCCACACCTGCGCGGCGGCGCAAGCCAGCGTATTTGTGATGTGATCGCAGCGCTCTTTGCCCACGATGAACAGGTGCTGGCCACGTAAGCACGCAGCCGTCAAATTCGGTGTGGTTGATGTGCGCCGCCTGCCACCGCACAACGATCCAGCCGCCAAACTCTATCAGAGAACGAGACCGCTATGCAACAGGTTGAGCAAATCACGGTGGCACCACTGCCGCCCGTCAAACGAGGCTTCACTATGACAGGTAGCACGCTGCTGCTGATCACCGCAGCAACTATTCTCGGTATCACTGGCCAGCTGATGCTTAAGCAGGGCATGGGTGCCATGGGGCCGCTCAGCGTCAGCACGACGAGCGTGCCGATGATTATTTGGCAAATTCTTACGTCGCCTTGGGTGATGGGCGGCCTGCTTATCTATGGGGTCGGGACTTTTTTTGGCTTATCACGCTCTCACGAATCGAGCTGAGCGTTGCCTATCCGTTCGTCAGCCTCAATCAGGTGATCATCTTTCTTATCGCCTGGGTCGTGCTGCGCGAAGAAATTAGCCCCGCCCGCGCGATCGGCGTCGCTGTGATCTGTGCAGGCATGATACTCGTGGCCCGATCTTAACGCAGAGGTATCACTTCAATGGAAAATCTCAACCGCTACCTGAGCCAGATGTCGCTGACCTTGCAACAACTCCCGCGCGAGCCGCTGGCCGATATCTCGCACGCGATCTGGGAGACCTATCTCCGCGACAGCACGATTATCGTCTGTGGTAATGGTGGCAGTGCGGCAACCGCCTCGCACTTCGCGTGCGATCTGGCAAAGTGGACGCTGCGGCCCAATGCGCGCCGTGTGCGCGCCTTGGCTCTGACCGACAACATTCCGCTGATGACGGCGTGGTCGAACGATGCGAGCTACGCTGATGTGTTTCTAGAGCAGCTGATCACCCACTACCGCCCTGGCGATATGGTCTTCGCCATTTCGGGCAGCGGCAATTCGGCCAATGTGCTGCGCGCCGTCGATTGGGCCAATCACTGCGGAGCTAACACCGTCGGCATCACTGGCTTCGACGGCGGCAAGCTGGCACGTTTGGCGCGGATCGCGCTGCGTGTCGATAACTATGTGATGCCGCAAGTCGAAGATGTGCATAGCACGATCTGCCACGCGCTCGCTGTCAACCTGGGCCTGCAAATCGAGCAATCGGTGCTTGAGGGCGCGGCGCATACCGCGCCTGTGCTGGTGGAAGTGCCGCAGCGCGTCTATCTTGAACGTGCGATCGGCGACTAAGCAAAAGGTTAACAAGGGCGGTGTTTGTGGCCAGCGATCGGCGGCAAGTCGCTAGTACGCTGAAGCGTATGTTCGCCTTCGGCAGACGCCTGAGTGTGGCCAGCCCAAGCGCGCCCATACCCGGAAACGACCTTCCGCCGCGCTGTACTAGTCACTGGTCACAGCATCCATAAAGGCATTACGATGATAGCAGTCGCCAAACCACAGATTGGGCCAGAAGAAGAGGCGGCGGTGCTTGCTGTGCTGCGCTCTGGCATGATCGCCCAGGGACCGCAGACGGAACGTTTCGAGCATGCGTTTGCCGAGCTGTGCGACGTTCAGCATGCGGTCGCCGTGAGCAACGGCACGGTGGCGCTGCACCTCGCGCTGCTTGCACACGACATCGGCCCCGGTGATGAGGTCATCACCTCGCCGTTCAGCTTTATCGCTACCGCGAACAGCATCCTGATGACCGGGGCAAGACCGGTGTTTGTCGATATCGATGCCGACGATTTTAATCTCGACCCGACGCTTGTCGAGGCGGCGATTACGCCGCGCACGCGCGCGATTATGCCGGTGCATCTCTATGGCCAGCCCGCGCAGATGGATGCCCTGCTCGCTCTTGCGCAGCGCTATAATCTGCAGATCATCGAAGACGCTGCACAGGCGGTAGGCGCTTGTTATCGCGGGCGACCAGCGGGCAGCTTCGGCACGGCGTGCTTTTCGCTCTACGCCACTAAAAACATCACCACTGGCGAGGGCGGCATGATCACCACGAACGACGCAGCTATCGCCGAGCGCTTGCGGCTGCTGCGTGCCCACGGTATGCGTGTGCGCTACTATCACGAGCACTTCGGCTACAACTTCCGTATCACCGATCTTCAATCGGCGCTCGGCCTCGCCCAGCTCGGTAAGCTCGCTACCTTTAACCAACGTCGCATCGCTAACGCAGCCTATCTCGACGCGCACATTAGCCATCCGGCGATCAGTACACCCCGGGTGCGCCCAGAGGTGCGGCACGTGTACCATCAATACACGGTGCGCGTGCAGGGCGGCCGTGAGGCGGCGATCAAGCAACTGGCGGCGGCCGGTGTGGGCGCGGCGATCTTCTACCCGCTGACAATTCCGCAGCAGCCTTTCTATCGCGCGCAGGGTTACGAAGTCCCTATGCCTGTTGCCGAGCAGGCCGCGCGCGATGTGCTGGCGTTGCCCGTCCACCCCGGTTTGAGCGCCGAGGAGCTGGCCCAGGTTGCCGATGCCGTCAACGCGCTCGAGCTGGTGGCTGAGCTGGTGGTGTAGAAACGCAGCTGCTCGCAGGCCTCAACAGCAGTCATCAGCGAGTAAGAAACGTCCACGAGGTCTCGCCGATATTGCGGTTGCCTGCGGCATCACGCAGGCCAGATCGAATGACGATGCGATAGCTAGTACGCGCTTGATAGGGTTCGCTCGGCTCAAAGCGGAAGGTGCTGGCGTCTTCCCAGCTCAAGCGGCCCGGCACGATCGGGAAGATAAGGAAACTGCGTTCGGCAGATACTGGCTCGACCGGGCGCGAGAAGGTGACGCGGATGGGCGCGTCGCGGGCGACAGCGCCGCCAGTGGGTTCAAAGGCAATAACACGTACATCATCGATGCGACGGGGTAATACGAAGACGACGTAGGCCGTGAGCGCAGCGACGGCGATGCTGGCCAGAACGATACGGATGTAGTAGGGGCGTAGCATGTAAGCCTCCGTTTCGTGTAGGCCGACTGTAGCGAGAAACAATTGCTTTATTGTACACGGGGAACGTAGCGATGACGATCGATATTGTGGGCGGTGGCATTCTTGGCCTTACCCTTGCGCACGAGTTGTTGAAAGGCGGCGCGAAAGTACGGGTCTGGGAGCGCTCAGCGACCTTGGGTGGCCTGATGGGCCGCATCACCTTCCCGGAGCTGGGCATCAGCGCCGACCGCTATTATCATGCCATTTTGAGCAGCGATCGATCGTTGATGCAGCTGATGGACGACGTTGGGGTGCGCACGCGCCTGCGCTTGGTGACCACTAAAATGGGCTTCTACCACGATGGCCGTAGCTACTCGATGTCCACGCCACTGGAATTTCTAACATTTCCGCCGCTGCACCCGATCGACCGCGCGCGCCTCGCCTATACCATTCTCGCCTGTCGCCAGATCAAAGACTGGCGGGCGCTCGAGCAGGTGCCGGTAACACAGTGGTTAGAGAAACTCAGCGGCAAACGCACGGTTGAGCATATCTGGGCACCGCTGCTGCGCGCCAAGTTCGATGGGGATTTTAGCAACGTGCCGGC